>NZ_MPPE01000041.1:0-192862 GCF_001896645.1 Tepidanaerobacter sp. EBM-49 | reverse complement strand
ATGTCCTTTTATCGGGCGATCATAAAAAAATTGAAATCTATAGGCGAAAAGCAGCTCTAATAAGAACCAAAGAAAAAAGGCCGGATCTTTTTGAGAAGATAGAGCTGACTGAAGAAGATAGGAAACTGCTTGAGTAAAACTTATGTAAGTTTATCCGGTATGCTGCAACAGCTTGTCCTGTTTCAAAGACAAGTTTTTCTACTGATTATAAAAGCAAAAAGGAGGGGAGAAAAATGGATTTAGTTACTTCAGTTGAACAAGAACAAGTAAGAACCGATATCCCTGATTTTAGACCGGGCGATACCGTTAAAGTTTATACAAAAGTTGTAGAAGGCGGCCGCGAAAGAATTCAGGTTTTTGAAGGCATTGTAATTGCAAGAAAAGGCGGCGGCTTAAGAGAGACTTTTACAGTTCGTAAGATTTCATATGGTGTAGGCGTTGAAAGAGTCTTTCCTTTGAACTCGCCACGAATTGACAAAATTGAAGTTGTTAAAAAAGGTAAAGTGCGTCGGGCAAAGCTTTATTACATGCGTAAATTAAGGGGTAAGGCTGCAAGAATAAAAGAAAGGGACTGATAGCAGTCCCTTTAACTTTTCAAAGAGGTGAGAGTTTTGGATATTCAATGGTACCCGGGCCATATGGAAAAGGCAAAAAAGTCAATCAAAAATTATTTAAAGCTGGCAGACAGCATCATAGAAATTGTTGATGCTCGGGCGCCTGTTTCTACAAGGATAAAAAACATAGAAAAACTCGCCTCCGGCAAAAATATCATAATAGTCCTTAACAAAGCAGACCTTGCCGATCTGAAGATAACTCAAATGTGGCTTGAATATTTTAACTCTGGTAGTATTATGGCAATTGCTATAAACGCTTTAAAAAAATCGGAATTAAATAAACTTTATGGCCTTCTATCTAAACCCAAAAATAAATCTCGCATCGCTCCTTTAAGGTGCGTGGTGGTAGGTGCTCCGAATGTAGGAAAATCTACATTCATTAATCAGATAAAGGGCAGAAAGACTGCAAAAACAGGAGACTTTCCCGGTATAACAAAAAATATTGTGTGGATAAAAGCGAGCGATGATTTAGAACTACTTGATACTCCGGGGATCCTGCAGCCAAAGTATGAAGACAGATTTATAGCTGCAAAGCTTGCGATATTGGGAACGATTAATCCTGATATCTTAGATTTTGAGGAGCTTGCAAAAACTTTAATTGAATATTTATTAAAAAATTATCCTACAAATATTGAGAAAAGATATGGCGTCAGCCTCGACTTCAATTCTTCAAAAGTGTTAGAAAGCATAGGAAAAGCTCGAGGTTTTTTGACAAGCGGCGGTTCTGTTGATATAGAAAGAACTGCAAAGACTGTTATAAAAGAATTTCAAGAGGGGAAACTCGGTCGCATATCTTTAGAGAGACCCGATGAAATGCCAGATAAAAAAGATTGAATAAATACGGCTAAGGATTTTTAAAGAGGTGATACAGATGGATCTGGAGAAAGAAAGGATTCGAATATCAAAACTTTATGAAAAGGAAAGAAGTCTTAGCAAGAAGGGCTATATGCTGATTGCGGGAGTAGACGAGGCGGGTCGCGGACCACTGGCAGGCCCGGTAGTGGCCGGAGCCGTCATTTTAGCTATTGACACAGAAATAATTGATTTGAAAGACTCTAAAAAAATAAGCGAAAAGAAGAGAGAAAGGGTTTATGAAGATATCTGTAAAAAAGCTCTTGCATATTCTTTTGACATAGTAGAGCCTGATTATATTGATAAAAACAACATTCTAAATGCAACACTGCTTGCAATGAGAAATGCTATATATAAGCTGCCTATACGGCCAGAATATATTCTAGTGGATGCTGAAGAAATACCTGACATAGATATACCCCAAGAAAGCATAATTCATGGAGATAGCCTTAGCGCATGTATAGCCGCAGCCTCGATTGTAGCAAAAGTTAATAGAGATAGAATAATGAGAGAATATGACACCCTTTATCCCGATTATGGATTTATAAGAAACAAAGGCTATGGCACCAAAGAGCATATTGATGCACTAAAAAAATATGGCCCGTGTCCTATTCATAGACAGAGTTTTTCAGTAAAATCCCTCGAGAATAAGTAATGAACCCAAAAAAACTTGGAACTTTAGGTGAACAGTATGCAGCACAATATTTACAATGCAAACATTACAGAATACTTAAAATGAATTTCAATTGTAAGTATGGAGAAATAGATATTATAGCAGAAAACAAAGGAATTATAATCTTTGTAGAAGTTAAGACACGAAAATCTACAAACTACGGAAGAGGGATGGAAGCCGTAAATTATGTAAAACAGCAAAAAATAAGGAAGGTTGCCTTATACTACCTCAAAGAGAATCCCGGCTATTTTGACGGTATCAGATTTGATGTCATAGACATTATGCTTAATAACAATAATAAATTTGAAATAGAGCATATTGAAAATGCCTTTTAATTTAGGATGTGATTTGGTAAAATGTTGGCTCAAACAAAAAGTTGTTCAATATATGGTCTGGAAAGCTTTTTGGTAGACGTAGAGGTAGATATTTCAAACGGATTACCATCTTTTGACATAGTGGGGTTGCCTGATACAGCTGTAAGGGAATCACGAGAGCGAGTAAGATCGGCTATAAAAAATCAAGAATTTGATTTTCCCATCAAAAGGATTACCTTAAATTTAGCCCCTGCCGATATTAGGAAGGAAGGTCCCCATTTTGATCTGCCGATAGCAATAGGCATTCTTGCCGCAACAGACCAATTGCCGCAAGAAGCATTAAAGGGATATGCAATAATAGGAGAGCTTTCATTAGATGGACGTGTAAGACCTGTAAACGGTGTTTTGGCTATGAGCATTGAAGCAAAACAGCAAGGGCTTAAGGGAATTATCGTGCCAATTGAAAATGTAGAAGAAGCCTCAGTTGTTAGTGGTATAGAAGCTGTAGGTGTAACTTCTTTAAAAGAAGCAGCATTGTATTTTAAAGGTGAACATAAAGCCGAAAGGCGTAACGATATTTTGCACAAAAACAGGAACAACGAAGACGAAATAAAATTTGAAGGAGATTTCTCGGAAGTTAAAGGCCAAGAAAACTTAAAAAGATGCCTTGAAATTGCCGCAGCGGGCCAGCATAATTTGATAATGACAGGACCACCGGGCTCCGGTAAGACCATGATTGCAAGACGGATTCCCACTATCCTTCCGTCTATGACTTTTGAAGAATCACTGGAAACTACTAAAATCTATAGTATAGCAGGTCTTATTTCTGATCATTCGGGGCTTATAAGAACAAGGCCTTTCAGATCTCCCCATCACACAATTACGCCGAGCGGGATGGTAGGAGGTGGCCGCATACCAAAACCGGGGGAAATCACATTAGCTCATAACGGCGTTTTATTCTTAGATGAGCTTCCGGAATTTCCGAGGGAGATACTTGAACTTTTGCGGCAGCCTTTGGAAGACGGAAAAATTACTATAGCAAGAGCACATGCAACTGTATCATTTCCATCTAAATTTATGATGGTAGCTTCGATGAATCCCTGTCCCTGCGGGTTTTATAACAGTCCTTTTCATCAGTGCAGCTGCACGATGCGCCAAATACATAAGTATCGGGGGAAAATCTCAGGACCGTTGCTTGACAGAATGGACATGAATTTAGAAGTTGCGCCGGTCAAGTTTTCAGAACTTGAGGGACCGTCCACAACAGATTCTGCTACAATTAGGAAGCGAGTGGAAGCAGCGCGACAGCTTCAGCTAGAAAGGTATAAAAATAGCAATGTATACTGGAATTCTCAGCTGACGCCTGCCATGATAAACAAATATTGCAGACTTGACAAGAATGGAAAAGTGCTGCTGAAGCAAGCGTTTAATAGAATGAAGCTGAGTGCTCGAGCCTATAATAAAATATTGAAGGTTTCGAGAACTATAGCTGATTTGGAAGAAAAGGATTTAATTAAAGAATATCATGTAGCTGAAGCTTTGCAGTATCATGGTAGAGAAGAAGATCAAATCGTAAATTAAAATGAGGGGAGTAAAATTAAATGGAAAACAAAAAGGGTTTAGTGCTTGTTTATACCGGCAACGGAAAAGGTAAAACCACAGCAGCATTAGGTTTGGCATTGCGCGCCGTAGGACATGATGAAAAAGTTTACATAATCCAATTTATGAAAGGCAATGAAAAATACGGAGAAGTCCAGGCAGTAAGAAAGTATCTACCCAATGCCGAACTGGTGCAAAAAGGTTTGGACAAGTTTGTTAAAAAGGGAAAGCCTTTAGAGGAAGACCTAAAACTTGCCAAAGAAGGTATTGATCTTGCAAAAGATGTCATATCATCAGGTGAATATGATTTAGTCATTCTAGACGAGATAAATGTAGCTGTGGACTATGGTCTAATAAAGGAAGAAGATGTTTTAGATCTAATATCTATAAAACCTGAACATGTGACACTTGTTTTAACGGGAAGATACGCTCCTGAGAAAATCCTAGAAGCAGCTGATATGGTAAGCGAGGTAAGAGAAATTAAGCATCATTATAAGCAGGGAATTAAGGCACAGCCCGGCATAGAATATTAATATTAAAACAGTAAAAATATGACAGAAAAAGATGATAAGCTGCTTTTAGTTACATTAAATGCTATTCCCGGATTAGGTCCTAGGAAAATTCAAAAACTAGCTATGCGTTTTAAAAATTATAAAACTTTTTTAGAAGCTAAGCGTGAAGATTTTTTGGAAATTAACGGTATTGGCGAAATAATCTGTGAGAAAATATTAGAATATCGAAGCAAATTCGATCCATATAAAGAGATTGAAAAGGCAAATAATCTAAACATAAAAGTCATTACTCTAAAGGACGATAAATATCCTTTTTTGCTCAAAGAAATATATGATCCGCCACCGGTCCTTTATTTTAAAGGCACAACGCCTCTAAGCCCTCATTCTATTGCTATAGTCGGTTCCCGTAAAGCCTCTGCTTATGGTAAAAATGTGGCAGCAAAGTTTGCAAGAGAGCTAGCTGCCGTGGATATAAACATAGTAAGCGGTATGGCACGTGGGATAGATTCTTGTGCCCATAAAGGAGCTTTAGAAGCAAAGGGCTTTACAATTGCCGTTTTGGGATGCGGAATCGATATTGTATATCCTCCGGAAAATACCGGTTTAATGAAAGATATAGTAGAAAGTGGTTGTGTAATTTCAAGTTTTCCATTAGGTACGCCTCCACAGGGTGCGAATTTTCCTGCAAGAAATCGAATTATCAGCGGACTTTCCTTAGGAACTCTAGTAGTAGAGGCTGCAAAAAAGAGCGGCTCCCTGATAACTGCTGATTTTTCACTAGAACAAGGCAGAGAGGTCTTTGCAGTGCCCGGCAGTATTTTCAATCCCTATAGCTCAGGTACTCATAAACTAATAAAGCAGGGAGCAAAACTTGTAGAAAATGTTGAGGATATACTTGATGAACTCTATCTTGAAAATCTTCCGGAATCTATAGCTTCCTCAGGTAAGGCAAATAAGCCTGATCTTACTTGCGAAGAAAAGGGCATTTTAGATATAATTGATTATCAACCAACTTATATTGAAGAAATTATAAGCCTGAGCCATAAAACGCCGGGCAGTATCAACATCTTGCTTACACATCTTGAACTTAAAGGCTATATTTCAGCACTGGGCGGAGGCTATTTTGCAAAAATTTGACTTTTATCTAAAAAAAGTTATTATAATGTAAGAACAGTTAATAGTAAGTGCTTAATAAATAAGGGTGGTATTAAATGGCTAAAACTTTGATTATAGTCGAATCTCCCGCAAAGGCTAAAACCTTAACTAAATATTTGGGCAAAAACTATAAAGTGGCAGCTTCGATGGGACATGTTAAAGATTTACCAAAAAGTCAATTAGGAATAGACATAAAAGCCGGATTTGAGCCGAGATATATTACAATACGAGGAAAAGGACCGCTGCTGAATAACTTAAAAAAGGAAGCGGCAAAGGCAGATAAAGTTTTGCTTGCAACAGACCCGGACAGAGAAGGAGAGGCAATTTCTTGGCATCTTGCAAACGCCCTTGGCCTTCCGGAAAATGATCCGTATAGGGTAGAGTTTTACGAAGTTACAAAGAATGCTGTCTTAGAGTCTATTAAGAAACCTCGAAAAATAAATTTAGATTTAGTTGAAGCTCAACAGGCAAGAAGAATCTTAGATAGATTGGTAGGCTACAAAATAAGCCCGATACTTTGGAAAAAAATAAAAAGAGGGCTAAGCGCTGGAAGAGTTCAATCAGTTGCCGTCAGAATTATATGCGACAGAGAGAAGGAAATACGAGAATTTGTTCCTGTAGAATATTGGACAATTGATGCAGACTTAAAAGACGGTAAGGAAAAAATAAGGGCTCGTCTTTACTCAAAAGGCGATGAAAAATTAAAAATAGAAAATAAAGACGAGGCCGACAAAATAGTAGAGGACTTGAAAGATAAGACTTTTCAAGTTGCTGAAATAAAAACAAGCGAAAGAAAAAAGATGCCTTATCCCCCTTTTACAACAAGCAGTATGCAGCAAGAAGCAGCTAGAAAATTAGGTTTTACAGCTAAAAAAACCATGATGGTAGCACAACAGTTGTATGAAGGTTTGGATGTTAAAGGCGAGGGAACCGTAGGATTAATAACTTATATGCGAACAGATTCCACAAGAATATCCGAACAGGCGAAAAAAGAAGCTCAAAACTATATTGGCGAAACGTATGGTAAGGAATATGTAAGCAACGGCGCGCCTACACGCAAGAAAAATGATAAGAACATTCAAGACGCCCATGAAGGTATAAGACCTACATCGGTAATGAGAACGCCTGAAAAGGTGAAAGATTCTCTGACAAAAGATCAATATAAGTTGTATAAGCTTATTTGGGATAGATTTGTCAGCAGCCAGATGTCTCCTGCTATATATGACACAGTATCCATAAGTATCAAAGCCGGAGAATATCTTTTTAAGGTTTCAGGATCAACTATGAAATTTCCCGGTTTTATGTTACTATATACAGAAGGTTCTGATGAAGAAACTGCAAATGAAGAAAGCAAGCTACCTGTCTTAAAGGAAGGACAGATTCTCAAATTAGTAAAATTGCTCCCTGAACAGCATTTTACTCAACCACCGCCGAGATACACGGAGGCTATGCTGGTAAAGACCTTAGAAGAAAAGGGAATTGGAAGGCCCAGTACTTATGCACCTACCATTGATGTTATACAAAAACGTGGTTATGTAGAAAAGGAAAAGGGCCGTTTCAAGCCTACTGAGCTCGGAGAAATTGTGGTGCAAGTATTACAGGAATTTTTTGAGGATATTATCGACATTGACTTTACTGCAGAAATGGAAGAAAAGCTGGATAAAATCGAAGCCGGCCAACAGAATCGCCAAGAAGTCTTAGAGTCTTTTTATGTTCCTTTTGAAGAAAGGCTTAAAATCGCAGAACAGGAATTAGAAAAAATTACTATAGAAGATGAAGTAACTGATGAGAAATGTGAGTTCTGTGGCCGAAATATGGTTATAAAAACAGGAAGATACGGCAAATTCTTAGCTTGCCCCGGCTTTCCGGAGTGTAAAAATACTAAGCCGATAGTAACCGAAATTGGGGTGAAGTGTCCTTTGTGCGGAGGCGATATTGTTGTCAAAAGGTCAAAACGTGGAAGGACCTTCTATGGATGCTCAAATTACCCCGATTGCAAATTTGTTTCATGGGAAAGACCTATTGACAAACCTTGTCCAAAATGTGGTTCCCTTATGGTTAAAAAAAGAGCAAAGGCAGGCGAATATGAAGCCTGTACTAATAAAGAATGTGGATATACTTCTAAATAGAAAGTAAGGAGCTTTTATGAAAAGAGTTACAATTGTAGGCGGAGGGCTTGCCGGATGCGAAGCAGCATGGTATCTGGCTGAAAGTGACATTAAAGTTGACCTTTTTGAAATGCGGCCGGAGAAAACAACACCGGCCCATCATACTGATTTACTATGTGAATTGGTATGCAGCAATTCACTAAGATCCAATGAAGTGACAAACGCAGCAGGTCTCTTAAAAGCCGAAATGAGACTTTTAAACTCACTTATAATGAAAGTTGCAGATATGACAAAAGTTGGTGCAGGTTCAGCCCTTGCAGTAGACAGGGAATTATTTGCAAAAAAGATTACAGAAATAATAAAAAGTCACCCGAACATTAAAGTTCATGTTCAAGAAGTTACCGAGGTACCCTGCCCGCCTTCGATAATTGCTACAGGACCTTTAACATCTGATAAATTCTCTAACGCTTTAGGTAGGCTGCTGAAAAAAGAGCATTTTTATTTTTACGATGCAGCAGCGCCTATTGTTACCGGTGAATCTCTCAACTGGGAAAAAGCCTTTTGGGGTTCGCGCTATGGCAAAGGTGAATCCGATTACGTAAATTTGCCTTTTACCCGGGAAGAATATGATATTTTCTATAATGAGCTTATTTGCGCTCAAACTCATCCTGTAAAAGAATTTGAAAAAGCAATTTTTTTTGAAGGCTGTATGCCTATAGAGGTAATGGCAAAACGTGGTTACAAAACACTTCTTTTCGGACCGTTAAAACCTGTAGGTATTACCGATCCAAAAACAGGGAGACAACCATATGCAGTGGTACAACTTAGGAAAGAGAATAAGGAAGGTACTTTATTTAATATGGTCGGCTTTCAAACCAGCCTTAAGTGGAACGAACAAAAACGGGTTTTCAGGCTTATTCCCGGTATGGAAAATGCGGAATTTGTGCGTTATGGTTTTATGCACAGGAATACATTTATAGCAAGCCCTATTTATTTAAATCCCACATTAGAATTTAAAGGAGAAAAGGGACTGTTTTTCGCCGGCCAAATAACTGGCGTGGAAGGTTATATTGAATCAGCGGCCTCTGGTATAATTGCAGGAATAAACATGAAAAGGTATCTGGAAGAAAAAGAACTTATAAGTTTGCCTGTTGAAACAGTAATAGGTGCTTTGCTGCGCTATATAACGTCATCTAGTGCAGAAAACTTCCAACCTATGAAGGCGAATTTTGGAATTTTACCACCCTTAGAAGATTTTCGATCAAAAGATAACAAACTAAAGAAGCAACTCCTTAGTGAAAGAGCACTAAAATCACTTGAACAATTTATAGAGTCTAAGGAAGTTTTTGCAAAAAAAAATAACAAAATAATATATAAATAATTTAGAATTTAATCTTGCATTAATTAAAATCTTATGATACTATATTAAATGTTAGTTGAGAGGTTTGATTTCCATGGATGAGGCACTGATAGACAGCTTTTTAGATTACCTGAAAGCTACCAAAACTCAATCGCAAAATACCCTACGATCCTACGCGGGAGACCTTTCTCAGTTTCTTGAATATTTAAAACAAAGGAAACTGTCTGAACCAACATTACTCAACGCTAAACACCTTGACATAAGAGGCTTTTTGGCATATCTTCGCCGAGAAGAAGTTTCAAAAAGAAGTGCTGCCCGAAAGCTTTCAACGCTTCGAAGCTTTTATAATTATCTAATGCTTCAAGGCTTAGTTGAAGAAAATGTGGCAAAGGCCGTAAGATCACCTAAAATGTCAAAGAAGCTTCCACTGTTTTTATACCCGAAGGAAATTGAAGCGCTTCTTGAGGCTCCAAAGGATGACGTTCTCGGCATCAGAGACAGAGCAATAATAGAGCTTTTATATGCTACCGGTATCCGCGTCAGCGAGCTGGTATCTATAAAAACTGAAGATGTTAATTTTGGTTCAAACTATATTATTGTTTTTGGTAAAGGTTCGAAGGAACGTGTTGTATTTTTTGGAAAAAAAGCCGAGGAGAGCTTAGAAAGATACCTAAAAGAAAGCAGGCCGTTTTTACTAAGAGATATTTCTGAGGAATACCTGTTTTTAAACAAAAACGGCACATCAATCTCGGATAGAAGCATTCGAAGAATGATTGACAAATATGTAAAGCAAACTGCTCTTAACAGCAATATAAGCCCCCATACCCTGCGACATACATTTGCAACACATATGCTTAATAACGGCGCGGACTTAAAAACAGTTCAAGAGTTGTTAGGCCATTCGAGCTTATCTACAACACAGATTTATACTCATGTTACAAAAGAAAAACTTAAGGAGGTATATGATAAAACATTTCCTGATAATGAAGAGAGCACGTGAAATTTGAAAGGAGAACTAAGATGTTTACAGCAACAACGATACTTGCGATGGCAAACGGAACAAGTGCTGCAATTGCGGGGGACGGGCAGGTCACATTTGGCGAGAATACTATTATGAAACACCATGCAAAGAAAGTAAGGAAGCTTTACAATGATGAAATTTTGGCAGGATTTGCAGGTTCTGTAGCTGATGCGATTACTTTATTTGAAAAATACGAAGAAAAACTTCATGAAAACCATGGAAATCTTACAAAAGCCGCAGTGGAACTTGCAAAAGAATGGCGTAAAGATAAAATGCTGCAAAAATTAGAAGCATTGCTAATTACAGCAGATAAAGAACATATTTTAGTTATTTCAGGCAGCGGTGAGGTTATCGAACCTGATGATGGCATCGCAGCAATAGGCTCCGGCGGATCATATGCCTTAGCAGCTGCAAGGGCTCTCAAACGGCATTCCGATTTATCATTAAAACAAATAGTTGAAGAATCTCTAAAGATAGCGTCTGAAATCTGCGTCTATACCAATAATTGCATTACAGTAGAATCGTTGGAGTGAGGTGGGCAGGATTTATGGAAGAAAATTTAACTCCAAAGAAGATTGTTGAAGAACTTGATAAATATATTATCGGTCAAGATGAAGCAAAAAAATCTGTTGCAATAGCACTCAGAAACAGATATAGACGTCAAAAGCTTTCTGATGAGATGAGAGAAGAGGTCATACCAAAAAATATTTTAATGATTGGTCCTACAGGCGTTGGAAAAACTGAAATAGCACGGCGCCTTGCAAAACTTGTGAATGCACCTTTTATAAAAGTCGAGGCTACCAAGTTTACAGAAGTAGGTTATGTAGGGCGAGACGTAGATTCGATGATACGGGATTTAGTTGAAACCTCCATTAGAATGGTAAAAAGCGAAAAAATGGAAGCCGTGAAAGACAAAGCGACAGAACTTGCTAATAAACGAATTGCAGAGATACTTTCTCCTATGCCAAGACAAAGGTCTTCCGCAAATCCCTTTGAGACGCTTTTTGGAGCAGGAAGGCAGGACCATACTGAAAGCGGAGAGTTTTATACAGCAGAAACAAGTACTGCGGTAGAAAAACAGAAAGAAATCCTGAAAAAGCTGGCTGATGGCAGCTTGGATAAGGAATTAATTGAGATTGAGACTGAAGATAATTTACCGTCGATGTTTGAGATATTTTCTGGTTCAGGCATGGAAGAGATAGGGATTAATTTTAAAGATATGTTTGAAGGCTTTTTACCGAAACGAAAAAAGAAAACTACTGTGACAATAGAAAATGCAAGGAGAATCCTGACTCAAGAAGAAGCCCAAAAATTAATTGATATGGATGAAGTGATAAATGAATCCATTAAAAAAGCTGAAGAATCAGGGATAATATTTATAGATGAAATAGATAAAATTGCCGGAAAAGAATCATATGGACCAGATGTTTCCAGGGAAGGCGTTCAGCGAGATATCTTACCAATTATAGAGGGTTCGACTGTTGTTACAAAGTATGGCCCCATAAAAACAGATCATATCCTTTTTATAGCAGCAGGAGCCTTTCATGTATCGAAGCCGTCGGATTTAATTCCTGAGCTTCAAGGGCGTTTTCCAATTCGCGTAGAACTAGAAAGCCTAAACGAAACAGATTTAAAGCGAATTCTGACCGAACCCAAAAATTCCTTGATTAAACAATACACTGCACTTCTTGCTACTGAAGGCGTAAATATAAGTTTTTCAGAAGATGCCATTGATGAAATAGTAAAAGTTGCAGTTGCTGTAAATCAAGAAACTGAGGACATCGGAGCTCGACGACTCCATACTGTTATGGAAAAATTGTTGGAGGACATTTCTTTTGAAGCGCCTGATTTGCCTCAAAAAGAAGTAATAATTGATAAAGAATATGTAAATAGCAAACTAAAGGGAGTCATAGAGGATAAAGATTTAAGCATGTATATTCTATGACATTCCAAACATAAATACTATTAAATTGAAAATATTCTATTAAAAATTAGGAGGAATTTAAAAATGAGTGAAAGCTTATTAGAAAAAACAAGGAGAATTAACAAGCTTTTGCAGAGGTCTGCAGGATATCCGGTGGATTTTAACGATGTCTGTAAAACACTGGGAGAGGTTTTATCATCAAATGCATATGTAGTAAGCCGCAAAGGTAAAATTTTAGGATATTATTTACTGGAAAACTATGAATGCGATCCTATGGAAGAGCAGATTTTAGAAGAAAAAATGTTCCCGAAAGATTACAATGATAAACTGCTTGATATCAGCGAAACTAAACCTAATATCACCAAGGATTCACCCGAAGGTATCTTTTTAGGAGAAAAAACAAAGGCAAATGCCGAAAAATTTATGACGATAGTGCCTATAAATGGCGGCGGTGAAAGACTTGGAACTTTAGTGCTATCCAGATTCAAAAAAGAGTTTACAGAAGAAGATTTAGTGCTTGCAGAGTATAGCGCGACTGTGGTAGGAATGGAAATTTTAAGATCTAAAAGCGATGAAATTGAAGAAGAGGCCAGGAAGAAAGCAGTGGTTCAACTAGCTATTGGTACTTTGTCTTTCTCAGAACTAGAGGCTGTTGAACATATTTTTGAAGAATTAGACGGCACTGAAGGACTCTTAGTTGCAAGCAAAATTGCCGATAGAGTTGGAATTACCAGATCGGTAATTGTAAATGCCTTAAGAAAATTGGAAAGTGCAGGCGTTATAGAATCACGCTCTTTAGGCATGAAAGGCACATATATAAAAATACTTAATGATAAACTGTTGGAAGAATTAAAAAAAGTAAGAGGATAATAATTGGATAGATATTTATTTAAAAGCAGCATACCAATGGTGTGCTGCTTTTAAAATGTATAATCTATTTATTTTAAAAGATTTATATTTTAAAGAAGGATTTTGTTTGTTTTTGTCTAATATATATCCTATACTATAAGTAAGAAATAAATTCCATTATAACCAAAAAAACTATATTATACCATGTTATATATACTTTTACATTGATATAACAGCAAAAATATGTAAAAATGGATAAGGTGGTGATGCGTTTGACCGGTTTGTTTGACAATATAGAATTAATGGGGAAATTGCTTGATGTAAAGGCAAAAAGACATGAGCTTATTTCTAATAATTTGGCTAACGTTGACACGCCTGGCTATAAACGATCAGATATAGCATTTGAAGAAATTTTAAAGAGCAAATTGGACCAAAGAATTCTTCCGCTTTCCATAACAAATGACAAACACATAAATTTAGTGTCAAAAGCCGAGGAAATAGAGCCCCAAATATATAAACAGCAAGATTATGTTATAAGAAATGATGAAAATAATGTGGATGTTGATAGGGAAATGGTTGAACTTTTAAAGAACAATCTTTCTTATGATATTATCTCGGAACAATTACAAACGAGCTTAAAACTTCTTCAGACTGCAATTAATGAAGGGAGGAAATAAAGGTGGGATTTTTCAATTCCTTAGACATAAGCGCTTCCGGTCTCACTGCACAAAGGCTTAGATTAGATGTTATTTCAAATAATATAGCAAATGTAAACACTACAAGAACAGAAGATGGAAATCCGTTTCAAAGAGAGAGAGTTGTCTTTCAAGAACGAAAAACAAACACATCTTCAGAATACGGAAGCCGAGAAAAACCAGCCGGCGTTAAGGTGGTTGCGATTGAAAAAGATACCTCTCCGCTTAAGTTAGTTTATGATCCCACACACCCGGATGCGGATGAAAGAGGATATGTAAGTCTTCCTAATATTAATATTGTAACAGAAATGGTAGATATGATATCCGCAACAAGAAGTTATGAGGCAAATGCTACAGCTATAAATTCCGCAAAAGACATGTTGAACAAAGCCCTTGAAATTAGTAAGATATAATCTTGGGAATATTAGGAAGGAGCAATTTCTAAACATGGAAATCAGCAATGATAATATAGTAAAAGATTTGGGTATTAACAACTTTGGGGCATTTAAAACACGGGAAAATAAATCGTTCGGCGAAATATTAGGCAGCATGCTAGAATCTGCAAATACATATCAGAAACAATACGAATCATTAGTAACACAGCAGATTTCAGGCGACGATGTGGACGTGCACGATGTTGCTATTGCCGGCGAAAAAGCCAAAATTTCACTAGAACTTGTTCTACAGATACGGAACAAGGCCCTAGATGCGTACCAAGAAATAATGAGGATGCAGGTATAAGTAGTAAGTAATGGTAGGCCAGGTGTAAGGTATGAATTTTTTACAAAAAATCAGGCAGCAAGTTACTGAATTTTGGCAAAGTAGAAATAGGGCACAGAAGATAAGGATAGTAGTTTCTATTGCAGCCGTTATTATACTTGTAAGTATAATGCTGTACATAATAAATCAACCTAAATATGTTCCACTTTATACTAATCTTGATATAAAAGATGCGGGAGAAATAGCCAAAAAGCTTGACGACTTAAATATACCCTATAAAATCGCAGACGGCGGGAAGAGTATTTTAGTTACTCCTGAGCAAAAATATAAAACCATGCTCACACTTGCTCAAGAAGGACTGCCAAAAAGCAGTTCATCAGGATTCGACGAACTGTTTAACAATACACAGTTAGGTACTACAGATTGGGAAAGGCAAGTAAGATACAATCAGGCGCTGCAAGGAGAGCTTGCAAAAGCCATTGAAATGATGGAATCAGTCGAATCTGCAAAAGTGTACATAGTCCAGCAAGAAAAATCACTTTTTATCGAAACTGATTCTGGTTATGAGCCGTCAGCAGCAGTATTTCTCCAGCTAAAACCGAGTGCACAACCTACAAAAGAGGAGATACTTGGTATCATAAATCTTGTCACACATTCTGTAAAAAATATGAAGAGTGAAAACGTAGTTGTAGTAGATCAATACGGAAGAACTCTTTCTACCGGGGTAACATCTAAAGACGAAGGCGATGACAGCGGCCTTTTGAACGATCGACTCGCCATTCAAGATAATTTTCAAAATCAACTTCAAGCCAATGTTCAATCGCTCTTGGAACAGGTTTTCGGTCCCGGTAATGTAGCAGTTCGAGTAAACGCGAAATTGAATTTTGATAAGAAAATTGTACAAAACAAGTTGTTTAGTCCTGTCAGCCAAGACACAGGCGAAGGCATAGTAAGGAGCATCCAAGAGCTAAAAGAGCATTTTACAGGCACTGGAAACGCAAGCGGCGGAACTCCCGGCGTGGATGCAAATGTTCCCGGGTACGCTCAGGCACAAACAGGACAATCTGAACAACAAAAATCAGAAACTGTAAAAAACTTTGAGATAAATGAAACCAATGAGAATCTGACTGTTGCTCCTGGTGCTGTGGATAAATTGACTGTCTCTGTTATCATAAATAAAGAATTGACTAATGCAGAAAGAGATGCTATTACTCAAGTGGTTGGTAATGCCATAGGGTATGATCCGCAAAGAGATCAGATTTCTGTAGAATCTATGGAATTTAATAATGATTTAATGAAATCTCTTACTGACGAAATGACTCGACAACAAAGTGCGGCCCAGCGAGCAAGAAATATAAAGATTGCCGGAATTATACTCCTGATTTTAGCTGCAGCAATAGGGGCAAGAACATTTTTTGCAAGACGAAAGGCCAAATCTGAAGAAGAGGAAATTTCCAAAGCTATGCTAGAGATACAACAAGCAGCTTCCGCAAAAGCTCAAGGAGAAGGAACTGCGGAAATAATAGAGGAACAAGAAAACACTGTCTACAGCCAAATTGAAAAATTAGCCCGCCATAAGCCGGAAGATGTAGCCAAAGTTTTAAAGAGTTGGCTGAAAGAAGATTAGGGGTGATTGCGTGGCGCAACATACAAAATTAACAGGAAAGCAAAAAGCTGCTATATTAATAGTTTCTCTAGGGCCGGAAATAGCCGCAAATATTTACCGCTTTTTAAGCGAGGAAGACATAGAGCAACTGACTTTAGAAATAGCTAATATGAGGAAAATAAATCAGGAAGAAAAAAATGAAGTGATGGACGAGTTTTACCAAATGCTGCTTGCCCAAAATTTCATAACTGAGGGCGGCATAGATTATGCGCGCCAGGTATTGGAAAAGGCTTTGGGCACTCAAAAAGCTTTGGAAATTATCAATAGGCTTACCTCATCACTTCAAGTAAGACCTTTTGATTTCGTAAGAAAAGCCGATCCTTCTCAATTAATGAACTTTTTGCAAAATGAAAATTCACAAACAATAGCATTAATACTTACATACTTAGAGCCTGAACAGGCGGCATCTTTTCTTTCTTCCCTGCCACCTGAAAAGCAGGTTGATATAGCAAAAAGGGTAGCTACAATGGACAGAACATCTCCTGATATAATTATGGAGGTAGAGCGAGTCTTAGAAAGACAGTTTGCATCTGTAGTAACAGAAGATTATACAAATGTAGGCGGAGTTCAGGCTGTAGTTAATATTTTAAACAATGTAGACAGAGGAACCGAAAAAAATATCATAGAGGCTTTAGAAGCAGAGAATCCCGACCTAGCAGAAGAAATAAGGCGAAGGATGTTCGTGTTTGAAGATATACTTACATTGGACAATAGGTCAATTCAGCGCACATTGCGCGAAGTTGATACTCGTGATTTGACATTGGCGCTAAAAGGAGCAAGCGATGAGGTTAAAAAGAGGATTTTTGAAAATATGTCAAAGCGTCAGGTAGAGATGGTAAGCGAAGATATGGAATTTATGGGGCCTGTCAGATTGCGAGATGTAGAAGAAGCCCAGCAAAAAATAGTAAATATAATAAGAAAATTGGAAGATGCGGGCGAAATTGTAATTTCACGCGGCGGAGGTGACGAGATCATTGTCTAATGTAATCAAAAGCGTTACTTTTACAAGCGAAAACCCCTTAAAATTAAAAGAACACTATAACGCCAAAAAAGCCGGAACAGGTAGCACAAAATCCATAAATAATCTGGATTTAACGTATCCTAAAATTTATGAAGATGAAGCTTCTCAACTATTAGAAGAAGCAATATCTAAAGCACGGGAAATTATAGAAGACGCTAAAGCTCAGGCTGCTGAAATTATTTCTAAAGCCGAAAAGCAAAAAGAGGATATTGAAAATAAGGCATTTAATAAAGGCTATAGCGAAGGACTAAAAGCGGCCATGAAAGATCAGCAGGAAAAATGGAATGAATACACGGAAAACTTTAAAGAGAGCCTTCAAAATGTTTTGACCAAAAACGAGTCTTATAAAAAGCACCTCGAGAAAGAATGCATTAAGCTTTCCCTTGTGGTTGCTGAAAAAATCCTGCAGCAAAAGATAGAAGAACCGAATAATGAATATCTTGTTAATTTGGTAAGAAACAGCCTTAAAAAATTAGGAGAAGAAAAAGGCGCTATAATAAGAGTTTCCGAAAGCGATTACGACAAAGTGCACGAGCTGGCTTTGGCGGGAGATAATAATTTAAGACAAATCACAGTTATAAAGGATCCATTTTTATCTTGCGGAGACTGCATTATAGAATCTCCATCAGGCCAAATTGATGCAGGGATACACACTCAAATTGAGAATATCAGGCTATCTTTGAAAGAATTAGGAGTAATAAGTGATGCCTAAAAGTGGTTTTGATTACGTTTATTCTGTTTTAGACGATATAGTCACTATAAAGCCAAAGGGAAAGATATCTAAAATCGTAGGCCTTACCATAGAATCAGAAGGTCCTCCTGCTGAAATAAGCGAAATTTGTGTGATAAAATCTTCGAAAAATCCTAAAACGGTTTTAGCAGAGGTCGTCGGATTTCGAGACAAGACCATGATTTTAATGCCGCTAGGTGATATGGAAGACCTGGGACCAGGGTGGGATGTAGAGGCAACAGGAAAAAAGCTTACAACTCCTGTGGGCACTGAGCTTCTAGGAAGAGTTCTTGATGGCCTCGGAAGTCCAATTGACGATAAAGGACCGCTAAATACGAAACTTCGCTACCCGATATTTAACGATCCGCCTAATCCTGTTGAAAGACCTGTTATCAGCAAGCCGCTACCCATGGGGATTAAAGCCATTGACGCACTACTTACATGTGGAGTGGGTCAAAGGCTGGGCATTTTTGCCGGAAGCGGTGTAGGCAAGAGCACACTTTTGGGCATGATCGCCCGAAACACAAAAGCAGATATTAATGTCATAGCTTTAGTCGGCGAAAGAGGAAGAGAACTTAACTCTTTTATAAACAAAGACTTAGGTGAAGAAGGCTTAAAGAGGTCTGTTATTGTAGTGTCTACATCTGAAAAACCGCCATTGGTGCGAACAAGAGCCGCATTTACAGCTACAGCCATTGCAGAGTATTTTCGAGACCAAGGGGCAAATGTTTTATTAATGATGGACTCTGTAACAAGATTTGCTATGGCTCAAAGAGAAGTTGGGCTTGCAGCTGGAGAACCACCGGTTACCAGAGGTTATACTCCTTCTGTTTATGCAACACTGCCAAAACTTCTAGAAAGGGCCGGCACATCTTCAAAGGGAACTATAACCGGTATATACACAGTTTTGGTGGACGGCGATGATTTAAATGAGCCAATATCCGATGCTGTCCGCGGAATCTTAGACGGTCATATAGTGCTTTCTCGGGAGCTTGCTAACAGAAATCATTACCCGGCAATAGATGTTATGGCAAGTATAAGCAGGCTTATGAGCGATATAGTCAGCCCCCGCCATAAAAAACTTGCAGGCAAGGTTAAAAATATACTTTCGGTTTATAAGGAAGCAGAAGATTTGATAAATATCGGAGCATATGTTAAGGGGAATAATCCTCAAATAGACGAAGCGATAAAATATATAGATAAAATAGAGAATTTCTTACTCCAGGAAGTAAGTGAAAAACTAGATTTTGATGAAACTTTAAAGGCTTTAGAAAAAATCTTTGAAGAGGAGAATTAGTGATATGAAAAAATTCTCTTTTAGGTTAGAAACCCCTCTTCGAATTAAAGAACTAAAGGAAAAAATTGAAAAACAAAAGCTTGCCGAAGCTATTAATGAAAAAAACAAGGCAGAAAAATCTTTGACCCAATTAGAATTATCAAAGAAAGATACATGGGAGAAAATAGAAAAACAATTATATGATTCTATAAAGACAAATGTTTTATCAGACTTTGGTGTTTATTCTGCTCATATTTCTTCTAAAATTGATAGGCAAAAAATCGTTGTAAAAAACACGCACAGATTTTATGAAGAGAGAGTGCATTCATATATAATTTCGAGAAGAGAAAAACAAATCCTAGAAAAAGTAAAAGAAAAAAAATTCGCAGTATACAATAAAAACCTGAATGCTGAGGAACAAAAAATCACCGATGAGGTTGCTAACATAAACTATGACCGATTAGAAAGGGATACAAACGGCAATGGAAACCAGTAAGGGCAGAAGCATTGTTTTGATTATAATAGCAATAATACTATTAATAGCGCTTGCAGCAGGCATAATACTTTATTTTAATTTTTATGATATAAATAAACTCAATCCATCTTTAAAAGCGATTTTATCAAAAGTGCCTATTTTAAATAAAAAGATTATACAGCAAGATGCAAGCGCTGATGCAAACAAAGAAGAAGAAAAACAGCAGATACTTCAAGAAAAAGAGAAGATAAAGGAAGAATGGGCTGCAATAGAAAAACAAAAGTTAGAGCTGCAAAATAAAGAGGCAGAATTAAAGCAAAAAGAAGCAGAGCTTGAAGCAAAAGAACAGGAAATTCAAGTCAACAACGAAAAACTTGAGACACAAATAGCAAATGTTAAAAACTTAGCCCAGTACTACGAACTAATGGATGCAAGCAGCGCTGCTAAAATCCTTCAAAATGTAGAAGATGAGTTTTTGATACAACTTTTTCAGAACATGAAAAAAGATGCCGTTGCCGAAATATTGTCCAATCTTGATCCTAAAAAAGCCGCTTCAGTTACTAAGAAAATGAGCGGATTACAGTAATTAAAAACAATGTGCGTGAAAGGAGGTGATAAAGATGAATATGGTTCTTCAACTTTCAGAGCCGGCGTCTGCATCAGCAAACAGTTCAACTAAAGCAAGAGTTAGCCCAAATGACAAGAAGACAAAAAGTTTCCAGGATTGCCTAAAAAGCGTAAATCAGGACACGACTGAGAGCAGTCGGCAAGCTAAAGATGATAGCGAAGATGGTATAAAAGAAGAAAAAACAGCAGTTTTAAGTCAGCTACTTACAATTTTGTACCAACACAGGCAAACAAAGGATTCGAATTTACCTTTAGATGCAAACGTTTTTGGAGCCTTGGTAAATTTTGAAAAAGATTTTCCTGTCTTGGAAATGACATTAAAATCTTGTGAAAAAAACCTTGCAGAATGCTGGCAAGATATACTTCATGAGTTTAACTCCAGTGGAAAAATCGACACTGAAAATATCAGTAAGTTTTATCAAATATTAAAGGATATCTTTCCTGATTTTTCAATAACAGAAGGCGAAACAGCCGATTTACTAAATAAGACCTTGATAGCTACGCTGGATTCAAATAAAAACAATGGTAGTGATGTTTCAGACGATATAAACTCTTTACCAAATAAGCCCGAATTTTTCATATCCGATTTCTTGACAAAGGATAGCAAAAAGGCAGATAATGTAAATTACGTTAAAGAAGATAAGATAATAAATAATGAAAATCGGAAAGATAGGCAAACCTTGGACAAAAATTCCGCAAATGTTTTGATAAGCAAAGGCGATACGATCTCTGCGAAAACGTTGGATATTACGAATACCGCTAATAAAAACAGTTTTCAAGATTTATCTAATGTGAATTTGCAAGACATATTTTTAAAAAAATCTTCGACAGTTGCCACGGCTAAATTTGGCTCTGAATTAACATCTGCTGCAAAAACCGATCAAAATTATGAGATATTTAATCAATTAATCGACAAAATAAATTTTGCTATAAAAGAAAATATGCAGCAAGTAAATATTAGATTAAAGCCTGATTATCTCGGAAATATCTTAATTAAACTGACATCAAGTAAAGATAAACTGAGAACAGAGTTTTTTGTGGAAAATGCCCAGCTCAGGGATGCTTTAAAAATGCATGCTATTGATTTTCAAAGTCAAATAAAAGAGCGAGGATACGAGGTCTCGGAAATTAATGTTTATAATTTGTCTGATGGACTTGACTTGAGCACATCCGACCAGCGACAAAGTAATAATTACAATCGCAATAAGGCAAAAGGGGTGCGCAATATTTTTGGCAGTTTAGAAGAAGACGGAAGGCAAGCTCTACTGGAAAATCATTATGATCAGTGGGGAAACATAAGCCAAGTCAATTACATTGTTTAGGAGGTGCGTTGTATGTCTACATCAATCAATACAGATTACTATAATGGCGCTGTAAACAAGCAGCAAGAATCAAAGGCGTCACAATTAGACAAAGATGATTTTCTAAAATTATTAGTAACACAGCTAAGATATCAAAACCCCTTAGAACCTATGAATAATAATGAATATATAGCTCAATTGGCTCAGTTTAGCTCATTAGAGCAAATGCAGAATCTTAATTTACAAGTAGCAAATCTTTCAGCTCTTAGTACTATAGGAAAGTCAGCCTCGGCTATTGTTGAACAAAGCGAAATAGAAGGTGTGATTACCGGAATTGCTTTTAATGAGGGCACAGTGAATTTGATTATAGACACAGGAGATTATGAAGTAAAAGTTCCTATAGCTAATGTAGCCGAAATAAGATAAAGAGAGGTTGTGAAAATGGACGATTATTTAAAGATACAACAACGTATAAACGATGTGCAGATATTTCCTGCTTCAGAAAGTACAAAAAAACAGGATGCTGTTGCAAAAAACGGGACGTTTGGCGATATACTCAAGCAAAAAGTAGAAGAGAATGAATTAAAGATATCTCAACACGCCCAGATGCGTATGAATATGCGTAATATAAATTTAACAGAAGAACAAAAGAAGATGCTCAGCAATGCCGTTGACAGAGCAAGCCAAAAAGGCGTGAAAGAGTCTCTAGTTTTAATGCAAGACATGGCCTTTGTTGTTAGCGTAAAAAATCGCACTGTGATTACTGCTATGAACGGGGAGAGCATAAAAGAAAACGTATTTACAAATATTGATGGCGCCGTAATTTTATAAGCCGGACCGCAAGGAGGCTTTAAGCTCCCGACTGACTGAAGGAGCTGGCGCTAAAATTATTAGGAGGGATTTAGCATGATGCGGTCAATGTTTTCTGGGGTAACAGGCCTTAGAAATCATCAAGTAAAAATGGATGTTATAGGGAACAACATCGCAAATGTTAATACAGTTGGATTTAAAAAGAGCAGAGTAATTTTTCAAGATACATTAAGTCAGACTATGCAAGGAGCGTCGTCTCCTCAGGGAAACCGAGGAGGTACAAATCCCATGCAGGTCGGATTGGGTATGCAAATAGCTTCTATTGACACGATACATTCTCCAAGCAGTGCAGAATATACAGGGAATATGACAGATATGTCAATCGAAGGTGAAGGATATTTCATACTTGGCGATGGAGCTCAAACATATTTTACAAGAGCTGGGAATTTCGGATTTGATGCAAACGGAAATCTTATAAATACTGCAAGCGGCCTTAAAGTAATGGGATGGCAAGATGCGGAAAAACATGAAGTTCCTCAAGATAAATCACCCGGGTCAATAACGAGCATTGAGATTAGAAAAGGCATGATGATACCGGCATCCGCTACAAGCGAAGTGAAGTTTGCAAAAAATCTCAATGCAGAAACAGCGGCTAATGAATCTTATACATTGCCATTTAAGGTATACGACTCCTTAGGCTCAGGACATACATTAAATATTAAATTTGCTAAAACTGCTACTGCAAATGAATGGTCTTATGAGATAACATCTGCAGACAGCGCATTAACCGGCTTGCAAAACAACACAGGTACTTTAAGTTTTGATGTCAATGGCAAATATATTCCTCCGGCAAATGCACAAAATCCGCTGACTATAACGCTTAATAATGTAGCTGCCGATATATCAATTGATATTGATTTTTCAGGCATGACTCAATATGCAAAGGAGACTACCGCCGATCTTTCTTACCAAAATGGCTATCCGGCGGGAACATTGACAGATATTACTACTGATGCCAGCGGAGTAATTACCGGAATCTTTGACAACGGCTACAGCAAACAGCTTGCTCAAGTTGCCATCGCAAACTTTGATAATCCGGGGGGTCTTATAAAGGCAGGTCAGAATATGTACAGCATATCTAACAATTCCGGTGAGCCTCAAATAGGAGAAAGCGGCACCGGCGGTCGCGGCGCTATTTCTCCCGGTTATCTTGAAATGTCTAATGTGGATCTTTCGGAAGAATTTACCCAGATGATAATAACTCAGAGGGGTTTTCAGGCTAATTCTCGTATTATTACTACATCGGATGAGATGCTTCAAGAACTTGTGAACCTTAAAAGATAGGATAATCTTTTATTAACCGGGCTTAGCATTTTGCTAAGCCCGGGATAGAGGTGTCAAAACATGATAGAACTTACCAGATTAAATGGCACAAAATTTTTTTTAAACGCCGAACTAATTGAAATTATAGAATCAACTCCCGACACCGTTATAACGCTAACAACCGATAAAAAGCTTGTAGTATTGGAAAACAAGGATGAAATTATTGATAAAGTAATAGAATATAAAAGACGAATTTTTCTAAAGTAAAACTTGCAATTTCGAAGGGACTGGCAAAAATGGATTTAGCTACAATTATAGGTATCATCAGCGGCATTGCGCTAATGACCTGGGCGATTTTCACAGGCGGTACCCTGTCTGCATTTATTGATATTCCCTCAGCTATGATAGTTTTTGGCGGCGTTATTGCAGCAACTCTTATTAATTATCCGCTGTCAAAACTTACTAGCTTAATGAAAATAATTAAAATCGTCTTTACTGAAAAACCCATTGAGGCAGGGGATGTAATACACACAATAATAGGACTTGCCGAAACTGCTAGAAGAGAGGGATTACTAGCCCTAGAAGATGCCGCATATCAGCTTAAAGATGATTTTATGAAAAAAGGGATACTCCTTATTGTAGACGGTACAGATCCTGAACTTGTAAAAAATATAATGGAGACTGAGCTTGCTTTTTTAGAGGAACGCCACAGCGAAGGCCAAGGCATACTTGAAACGATGGGTACCTTGGCTCCGGCTTTTGGACTTATAGGAACTATAATAGGACTTATAAATATGTTAAAAAATCTTGATAAACCTGAATTAATAGGTCCGGGGATGGCGGTAGCCCTTATTACTACATTTTACGGTGCGCTGATTGCTAATATGTTTTTCATTCCTATGGCCGGAAAACTCAAAGTAAGAAGTCGCGAAGAAATATTGGTTAAAGAAGTGATGATAGAAGGGATACTTTCCATACAGGCCGGCGAAAATCCAAGGATCATTGAAGAAAAACTCAAAGCGTTCTTAGCTCCAGACAATCGAAAACGTATGGGTTCTAATAAAAATACTGAAAGCGGTGAAGACGTTGCCTGGCAGCAGACGGCGAAATAATAATAACGAAAAGCAAGGCGGGGGTTCTCCTGCCTGGATGACAACTTACGGAGATCTTGTAACTCAAATTCTTTTATTTTTTGTTTTACTTTTTTCTCTTTCGAATTTAGACAGCGGAAAATTCAGCTCTGCAATGACATCTCTTCAAGGCTCTTTAGGCATATTAGATGGCGGTTCTGCTATTATGGGTGGAGAGTTTACGGAGGCCGGCAATAGCGGCGAATTCTTGATTTCTGCTGAGGAACAGCGAGAATTCGAGCAGCTGGAGTCGAAGATACAAAAAGTAATAGATGAAGGCGACATCGGCGGCGTGCATTTAAGCTTAGACGAAAGAGGGTTGGTAGTAAGATTTGTGGAAGGAGTGCTGTTTGATTCAGGAAAAGCAGAAATAAAAGACGATGCAAAAAAGATACTAGATAAGCTTGCACCTATTCTTATTGAAAGCCATAGGCAAATAAGAATAGAAGGTCATACAGATAATCTTCCCATACATACAAAAGAATTTCCGTCAAACTGGGAATTATCAACTGCTAGAGCGGTGAATGTGGTAAAATACCTTATAGAGCGGCACAATATGTCGCCTTATATCATATCAGCAGCCGGATATAGTGAATACAGACCGATAGCACCTAATGATTCCGAAAGAAACAGGGCCTTAAACAGGCGCGTTGATATTATAATTTTAAAATCAACATCAGAAGCACAAGAGCCTAGATAAAGGAGGACAATACAAACTTGGCAGCCCAAAATGAAAATGCAAATACTAACCCTAAAAAGGGTAAGTTCAGCAACTTGTTAATTATTATATTTATAGCTATAGTATTATTGGCCCTTACAACCGGTATAGCATACTTTGTTGCAACAAATACAGTAGGTCGAAGTTCAGATAACGCAAATGGTTCTTCGGAAAAATCTGCAAAAAGTTATGTTACTCATGATGCAGGAGAATTTCTTACTAATTTATCTGATAAGGGATATATAAAACTTTCATTAGTCTATTTATTAGAAAGCAAAGAAGTGCAAGAACAAGTTACACAAAAAGACAGTGAAATAAGAGATAGGATATTCAGTATACTAAGGTCGAAAACTTATGATTCAGTGAAAGACAGTAATGGCATGGAAGACCTGAGAAAAGAAATAAAAAGCTCATTGAACCAGATTCTTGGCGAAGGAAGTATCGCAGAGGTTTATTTTACCAGTATCATAGTAAACTAAAGACGGAGGCGGTAAGTTTTGTCAGATATACTTTCACAAAATGAGATAGATGCTCTTCTAGCCGCTCTGTCGACAGGGGAAGTCAAAGCTGAGGAAATAAAAAAAGAATCTGAAAAAAAAGTAAAACTATATGATTTTAAGCGTCCGAATAAATTTTCTAAGGAACAACTGAATACCCTCAGCATGATACATGAAAATTTTGCTCGCCTTTTAACTACTTATTTATCTGCTCAATTGCGGACTTTTGTTCAAATAAATGTATTTTTTGTTGAGCAAATGACATATAACGAATTTATATCTTCTCTCCCGAATCCTTCTTTGATATCTGTTGTAGATTTTTCTCCGCTAAAGGGTGCGGCAATAATGGAAATAAATCCATCTATTGCATTTTCAATAATTGATAGATTACTAGGAGGACCGGGGGATTATAGCGGCAAGTTGCGGGAGCCTACAGAAATTGAAACAACTATTATAGAAAAGATTTTTACAAAAATGACAAGTATACTAAATGAGGCATGGAAGGACATAGAAAATATTCAAACCAAAATGGAAAAACTTGAAACAAATTCTCAATTTGTTCAACTTGTTTCCCCTAACGAGGCAGTAGCCCTAATAACTTTCAATGCAAAAATCGGAAAAACCGAAGGCATGATAAACATTTGTATACCTCATATAGTCTTAGAGCCTATAATGCCTAAGCTGTCAACAAGAATTTGGTTGGCCACAACCGGTCAAGAGCAATCGAGTAGTGCAAAAGAAGTAATTATTGATAAGGTCCATGATACTAAAATACAATTGAGAGTTGAGCTTGGTCGAGCAAGTATAACAATAGGGGAGTTTCTTGGCCTTTCCGTTGGGGATGTAATAAGACTAAACAGAGATATAAAGGATGGGGTAGATGTTCGCATAAAGGATAAATTAAAATTTTCAGGCTCCGTAGGTATACATCGCAACAAAATGGCTGTAAAAGTTCAAAAAATTTATTACGAAAAGGAGGGATCTTATGAATGATCACTTCCTGTCGCCGGAAGAGATTAAAGAGCTTATCAATGATCCGAATGGTGCAGATAAAAATATCCAGATTACAAAAGAAGAAATAGATGCGCTAGGAGAAATAGGAAATATATCAATAGGAACATCTGCCACCACACTTTATTCTTTGCTTAAGAATAAAGTTGTCATCACAACTCCGAAAGTATCGATAACAACTATTAAAAAACTAAAAGAGGCATATCCCATCCCATTTATAAGTGTTGAAGTTTCATATACTAAGGGCATAAACGGAAGTACCTTGATGATAATGAAAGAAGAAGATGCCAAAATTATAGCTGATCTTATGATGGGCGGAGATGGACGAAACGTCGACGATTTGGAACTTGATGATATAAGAATGAGTGCCGTTGGAGAAGCCATGAATCAGATGATGGGATCTGCTGCCACTTCTTTGTCGATAATGCTTAAAAAGGACATAAGTATTTCGCCGCCTACTTTAACTAGGGTAGATTTAGCGGCAGATTCTTTGAAAGGGTATTTTGATGAAAATGAAGATATAGTAGATATATCCTTTACAATGGAAGTTGGCGATTTTCTAAAAAGCGAAATAATGCAGCTTATGCCCATAACCTTTGCAAAAAGGCTTGCCGCAGAGCTTTATTCGCTTTCGATGGGAGAAACTGTGCCTGAGGAAAGCCCTGCAAGCGGCGAAGATACTGATACAGATCTTACGGCAAATAGCACCTATAATAATGAACCGCCTAAAAAAGAACCTCAGCCAAATAAGCCAATAAAGCAGGAGGTACCGCAAAAATCAAAAACAGAGGAGCACTCGGCTAACACGCAAAATCAAAATGTCACAGTTAAACCTGTAGAATTTCATCCGCTTCAAGAGGAAGCAGTGTTTAGCCCACCATCAAGCCTGGATTTAATATTGGACGTCCCGTTAGAGGTCACTGTCGAATTAGGCAGGACAGAAAAAACGGTAAAAGAGATTCTGGAAATTTCTTCAGGAACAATAATAGAACTGGACAAAATGGCAGGAGAGCCTGCCGACATTTTAGTTAATGGCAAACTAATAGCCAAAGGTGAAGTTGTAGTAATAGACGAAAACTTCGGAGTTCGAATAACGGAAATAATTAATTCTGTTGACAGGGTTAAAAGTTTACAGTAACAGGAGGATGAGTTTCATGGGAGGAATATTAATAGTAGACGATGCCGCTTTTATGAGAATGATGATTAAAGATATATTGACTAAAAACGGTTATCAAGTTTCAGGAGAAGCAGAAAATGGAGCGGTAGCAGTTCAGGCGTACAATGAATTAAAGCCAGATCTTGTAATAATGGATATCACAATGCCGGAAATGGATGGAATTGAAGCTGTTAAAAAAATAAAGGCAATTGACCCTTCGGCAAAAATCATAATGTGCTCAGCAATGGGCCAGCAAGCCATGGTAATAGATGCTATTCAGGCCGGAGCCAGAGATTTTGTGGTAAAACCTTTTCAACCGGAAAGAGTCATTGAAGCAGTAAAGAAGGCCTTAAGTTAAACTGAAGAAGGTTCTTATATGAAAAGATATACAGTTTGCATTATAGTATTTTTTATCTTGTTTATGGCGTTGCCGGCTACTTACAGCTATGGTGACTCAATAAACATTGATAATCTTAAAAATTATGACTTTGATACTCCTAATATAAATGGAAATGGGACCAATCAAGGTTATAGTAGTTTTAAGGGTATTACCACGCTTTTAGTTTATTTCTTATTCTTTATAATTGTATCTTTCATGGCTTATTTTACTGTTAAGTGGGTGGGAAAGCATCAAGTTAAGGTAAATATAAAAAGCAAGTATATGGAAGTAGTTGATAGTTTATTTTTCGGAAGCGACAAGGGGCTGTACATTGTAAAAACTCCAGAGGGAATGTTTATACTAGGTGTGACTAAAGAAAATATAACTTTAATTGAAAGACTTGGAGAAAATGAAGAGGAGCTTATAAAAGCTGCCGAGTCAAATAAGGATGCTCATGATAAAATTTTTTCTGATCATTTGAATTCTTATTTAAAAAAGCTAAAAAGCGGCTCAACAAAGACAAGTACGGTGAACAAAAGTGAAAAATCTTAAACGTTACATATTTTTGATAACATCTGCAATGCTGTTATTCTTTATAGTCGGCCAAAAAGTTGTATATGCTGCTCCGGCTCCGGAAGAAATTCCTATTCCTATACCGGCATTTCCTTTTATTAAGCCTGCTGAAACCGCAAACGAAACTGCAATGACACTGCAAATAATTTTGATTTTGACAATATTGTCCCTTGCACCTTCTATATTAATATTATTGACATCATTTACCCGCACAATTATAGTGCTTTCATTTGTAAGGAATGGCTTAGGAGTTCAGCAAGTTCCACCAACTCAAGTTTTGATAGGTCTTGCATTATTTATTACTGTTTTTATAATGGCTCCTGTCTGGACTGATATAAATAACAATGCATTGCAGCCGTATCTTAGACAAGAAATAAATACGCAAGAGGCCTTAGAGAAAGCTCAGGTTCCCTTACGAAATTTTATGTTCCGGCAAACTAGAGAAAAAGATTTGGCTTTATTTGTCCATTATGCTAAATTGGAACAGCCTCTAAAAACACTTGACGATATACCTACATATGTCTTGATTCCGGCTTTTGTAATAAGCGAGCTAAAAACCGCTTTCCAGATGGGTTTTATAATATTCATACCGTTTTTAGTTATAGATATGATAGTATCAAGCACACTTATGTCAATGGGTATGCTGATGCTGCCTCCAATAATGATATCTTTACCGTTTAAAATACTGCTTTTTGTAATGGTGGACGGTTGGAATCTGGTGATTAATTCGTTACTTACAGGTTTTCATTAAAAAACTTAAAAGGACGTGAGGGCAAAATGACTCAAGAAACGGTGATATATATTGCAAAAGAAGCCCTATCAGTAGCTTTACTGGTCTCAGCACCTGCGCTGGTGTTAAGTATGGTAGTAGGTGTTATTATCAGTATTTTTCAAGCCACAACTCAAATTCAAGAACAAACATTAACGTTTGTCCCGAAAATCATAGCGGTAATGGTCTCTATGGTTATATTCGGTCCATGGATGCTAAATATTATAACGCAATTTACATACAATCTTTTTTCGAGCATCCCAAATTTTATTTATTAATAATTCTATAGTCATTAGGCAGATAATATGAGTACAGAAAACGAAATTGCTATAATCAAATATCTTTTAATTTTATTTAGATGTTCTAGCTTTTTTATGCTTACTCCCGTTTTTGGTAGGCGAGAAATTCCGGCTCAAGCCAAAATAGGACTTGCGGCACTGATTTCTTTTATAGTATACCCTTTTATTTCTGCCCCTAATCTGGCCATGAATTTTTGGGATATCGCTTCATGTGTTTTAAAAGAATTTGCAACAGGAATCTCGATGGGATATGCTGTCTTTTTAGTATTTTCTGCACTGTATCTTGCTGGGGGAATTATAGATTTTGAGATGGGTTTTGGAATGGTAAATGTTTTAGATCCTCAAAGCAACACACAAATTCCGCTTATGGGGAATTATTACTATATTTTAGCCCTTTTAATGTTTTTAACTTTTGACGGACACCATATGCTGATTACAGCAGTTATTAGGAGCTATGAATTGATACCTTTAGGGACAGCTACATACAGCAAGGGATTACTCAATATTATGATTGCAGGGTTTGGTGATATGTTTGCACTTGGTGTGAAGATAGCACTGCCGATTGCCGCAATTGTTTTTCTGACAGATCTTTCCCTTGGAATAATTGCGCGGACTGTTCCACAGATGAACGTATTTATATTAGGTCTTCCTTTAAAGATAGCAATAGGAATGATAGGAATGATTATAATTTTCCCGATGTTTATTGTGGTTTTAGGCTCTATGTATGATGAAGTTTATAGAAAAATCTTGATGGTTGTAATGGAAATGCAGGTAAGGCCATGAATTTGCAATTATTTTCAGAAGAAAGAACAGAGAAAGCCACACCGAGAAAGCGTCAAAAGGCTCGGGAAAAAGGCCAGGTTTTTTCTAGTAGAGAATTGAATTCTGCTTTATTACTTTTTACCGGTTTTTTACTTATTAAAATCACAGGGAAAAACTTAATCGCAAATTCTATGGATTTTTTTGAATATATTTTGACTGACGTTATTAATTTAGATATCTTTAACATCCAATCCATAAAAGCTTTTTTCTATGAGGTGATTATCTTTATAGCAAAAGGCCTTGCACCTATTGCTCTAGGCTTATGCGCAGTTGGGATTATAGCAAATTACATGCAAGTAGGTTTTGTGATAAGTTTCGAACCCTTATCTCCAAAACTTGAAAGAATAAATCCTTTAGAAGGTTTTAAACGAATATTTTCAAAACGAGGTTTACTCGAGCTTGTAAAGTCAATTGTAAAAATTCTTGGTGTAGCGTATATAGTCTATACGGTAATAAACAAATATAGGACTTATTTTTCCCTTATGCTAGATATGCAGCTTACAGACACTTTGAGTTTGACGGCAGGAATTGCTTTTGAAATTGGAATCAAGGCATCAGCTATTCTTTTAATAATAGCCGCGGTTGATTATTTCTACCAGTGGCGTGAATATGAAACAAGTTTAATGATGTCAAAGCAGGAGTTAAAGGAAGAATATAAAGAAGTGGAAGGGAATCCTCAGATAAAATCACGAATTCGGCAGGTACAGCGTCAAATGGCTCGAAGCAGAATGATGCAAAATGTAGGTAAGGCTGATGTTGTTATTACAAATCCTACACACTATGCTGTAGCATTAGGTTATGATGCCTCTACAAATCCCGCACCTGTTGTTTTAGCTAAAGGTGCTGACAAGGTTGCTGAAAAAATTAAGCAGATAGCAATAAAAGAGGATATTCCTATTGTAGAAAATAAAATGCTTGCCCGAACTTTATATAAAACTGTTGAAGTTGGTGACATGATACCTGAGTCGCTATACAATGCAGTTGCAGAAGTTTTGGCATTTATATACAGTTTGAAGGAAAGGGGGTTTAGTTAAATGCAGATTGGCGACATTGTAATGGCTGTAATAGCCGTGCTTATAGTTATTATGATGATAATACCGGTTCCGGCTGCTTTGCTTGATCTTTTATTGACCTTTAATATAACACTGGCATTATTGATTCTGTTAATATCTATGAACACCGAAAAACCCCTTGATTTTTCAATATTTCCTTCTCTTTTGCTTATAACAACGCTGCTTAGGCTTTCCCTTAATATATCTTCAACAAGACTTATCTTAATAAATGGTTATGCCGGAAAGGTTATTGAGGCATTTGGAAATTTTGTCGTCAAAGGAAACCCCTTAGTTGGATTCATAATCTTTATTATAATAGAAGTTATTCAATTTATGGTAATTACCCGAGGCGCCGAAAGAGTTGCAGAGGTTGCCGCCAGATTTACGTTAGATGCTATGCCGGGTAAACAAATGAGTATAGACGCTGATTTAAATGCAGGTATTATTGATGAAGTGCAGGCGCGAGCCCGGCGAGAGGAGATTCAACGGGAAGCAGATTTTTATGGGGCCATGGACGGTGCCAGCAAATTTGTTAAAGGCGATGCCATAGCCGGCATTATCATAACCATAATTAATATCATAGGCGGATTTATTACCGGCATGGTATTTCAGGGATTAGAATTTGCAGAGGCATTAAACAGATATACCCTATTAACAGTAGGTGATGGCCTTATTAGTCAAATTCCTGCTCTTCTTATTTCTACAGCAACAGGTATAGTTGTTACAAAATCAGCAACTTCAGGCCATCTGGGCAAAGATATTATAAAGCAGTTTACGGCATACCCAAGATTACTTTTGCTATCCTCCGGAGTCTTAGCTTTATTTGCAATTATACCGGGTTTGCCGTTTATTCCGTTTATGGCTCTTGCCGGAATGCTGGGATATGCGGGAACGACTCTTAAAAAATCGTCTGAGAGAGAAAGCCAAAAAGTAGAAGAATTACAAAAAGAAAAAGAATTGGAAGAGATGAAAAAACCCGAAAATATATATTCGCTTCTTCAGGTAGATCCTATAGAAGTCGAATTTGGCTATAATATAATTCCCTTAGCTGATGCAAGCCAGGGAGGAGATTTGCTCGACAGAGTAGTTATGATAAGAAGACAGTGCGCTCTTGATTTGGGGATAGTAGTTCCTATGATACGCTTAAGAGATAACATGCAGCTTAGACCAAACGAATATATAATAAAGATAAAAGGCGTTGAAGCGGGCCGATATGAGATTAGAATCGATAGTTACTTGATAATGAATCCCACAGGAGAATCAATAGAAATAGAAGGGATAGAAACTCGCGAGCCTGCTTTTGGATTACCTGCTATGTGGATATCGGCAGATAAAAAGGAAATTGCCGAAATGAAAGGATATACAGTGGTTGATGCATCGTCAGTGCTGGCAACGCACCTTACGGAAATTATAAAAAGATATGCCCATGAACTATTAGGACGTCAAGAGGTCAAAAATCTACTGGACAATTTAAAAGAACAATACCCGGCTTTAGTGGATGAAATAGTGCCGAAACTGCTTACAATAGGAGAAGTACAAAAAGTATTGTCGAATTTATTAAAAGAAAATATACCAATACGCGATCTGGTAACGATTCTTGAAACGTTAGGGGATTATGCGATGCTTACCAAGGACACTGATATACTAACCGAATATGTACGACAAAGACTAAAACGCGTTATAACTGAAAGATTTGTTCCAAATAAAATAGCCCAGGTTATTACACTTGATAGGCAAATTGAAGAAATGATTTTAAATTCTATAACATCAGATGAAACCGGATCCCGCGCAGCTTTAGATCCGGTAGTAGTTCAAAAGATTAGAAATTCCTTTGTGCAAACCGTAAATGAATTGCACGCCAAAGGCATATCTCCAATAGTCTTAACGAGCCCAATGGTTAGAGTATATTTTAAAAAAATAGTGGAAGATTACATTTCTTTGGTGCCGGTTTTATCATACAATGAATTGGAGCCTGATGTTGAAGTCAGGTCAGTAGGAGTGGTAAGCTTAAAATGAAAATTAAAACCTATGTAGCTGACAATATTCAAGAGGCTTTTTATAAAGTAAAAACTGAACTTGGTAAAGATGCCGTTATTCTCCAAACAAAGCACATTAAAAAGGGCGGGCTTTTAGGCTTTTTCGCAAAAAATATGGTAGAAGTAGTTGCTGCCAATGATATAAGTAGTGTGCAAAGCGCTCCTAAAAAGCCCACAATTCAAGTATTGCCTGATATAATAAAACCAGAGGCAGCGGCTACAACTGAACTTGTTCAAATTAAAAGTGAAGTAAAAGAACTAAAGGATATGATAAATAAATTGATTTCTGTCCAAAAACAGCCTACAAATGACATAAAAGCAGATCAGAGCAACATATCTTCTCCACTCAAAGACATTTACAACAGAATGTCTGATATGGAAATAGAGACAGATATCATAAATGCGGTAATAAGCGGTATTAGCGCTGAGATAAAAGAAGGCAGCAGTGAAATCGACCTTCGTAATATTTTTAAAAAGGAAATAGCCTCTTTAGTTGACGCAACTGAGCCAATAGAGCTTTCAAGAGAAAACAATATAATAGCATTTGTGGGCCCTACAGGTGTAGGCAAAACAACTACAATTGCAAAGATTGCAGCACATTTCTCGTTATACAAAAATAAGAGGGTAGCTATGCTGACTACCGATACTTTTAGGGTTGGAGCTATAGAACAATTAAGGCTTTACGGCGATTTAATGGAAATTCCAGTTTTTGTCGTCTACAATTTAGAAGACATGAAACTTATCCATAAAGATATATCAAATTATGATCTACTGCTAGTTGACACTATGGGATTTAATCCTAATAACCGAATGCAAATTAAGAAAATCAAAGGTCTTTTAGATAACATATGCCCTACTGAAATTCATTTGGTAATAAGTGCCTCAACTAAAACCTGTGATTTAATAGATATCTTGAATAATTATAAAGAACTTCAGTATACAAAAATAATAGTGACAAAACTAGATGAGACGAAATCGTATGGTGTACTTTTGAACACGATGAAAGCAGCAAAAAATTGCAAACTTTCTTATTTGACGATGGGTCAAAATGTCCCTGATGATATCGAGGCAGCTTCGGCTGACAGAATTGCAGACATGATTTTGGGGGAAATTTAAGATGTACGAACAAACTTCAAAATTGAGAAAAATAGTTGCGGAAAAGAATTCAATAAGCGACATCTCCGGCGATGGAAAAAATCTTAAAGTATATTGTGTAACAAGTGGTAAAGGCGGAGTCGGTAAAACTAATTTGTCAGTTAATTTAGGTCTTGCCATGCAAAGTTTAGGGAAAAAGGTTTTACTAATTGACGCAGACTTGGGCCTTGCAAATATAGACGTCCTGTTAGGCTTGTTCCCTGAGTACAACCTTTCTCATATATTGTCTATTGGAAAAAGTATTCGCGATATAATTTTGGAAGGTCCTTTGGGAATATCAATACTGCCGGGAGCTTCCGGCCTATATGAACTTGCAAATATTAGCAATTCTGATATTAAATTACTAATTAATAGTTTCAATACCTTAGCCGATGACTTTGATATAATTATAATTGATACAAGCGCCGGCATCTCAAAAAATGTAACAAGCTTTATTACATCTTCAAACGAAACGATAGTCATTACAACTCCGGAACCCGGGGCATTGGCTGATGCTTATGCCATAATTAAAATTTCGCGAGAGTTTTGCGATAAAATTCATGTAGTAGTTAACAAAGCCGACAATTACAAAGAAGCAAATCGAACAATGGAAAAGCTGTCAAGGTCAGCCAAAAAATTCTTAAACATGCAGCTGAATTATCTGGGTTTTGTTTTAGAAGACGAGACAGTTCATAAAGCAAATATGGAGCAAGTTGCATTTTTTGTAAATTACCCAAACAGCCTGGCATCAAAGTGTCTAATGGACATTGGCAGAAAACTGGTATATGGCGAGCCGCTATTACCTAAGACAAATGTAACGCTTAATAGTTGGTTTACAAGGCTTGTATCTATAATCAAAGCCAATACGGGGGTTATCTGATTGGAGAAATGCTACTTAGACATAGGAATGAAGGTGACTTTAGGAATCTTTAATAACGACGCAGAACATTTTTTTCCATCAAAAGTTGAAGATGTTCTAACCGATCATATAATTTTAGGAATGCCCATGAAGCAGGGAAGAATATATTATATAGAAAAAGGCGAAAAAATAAACATATATTTTCCTTCAAAAACTTCTTTTTACTGTATGGAAGGTTTAGTCGAAGGTAAACAATATGAACCGATTCCTGTCATAATTGTAAAGCCGGTTGGAGAGCCTTGTAAAAAGCAAAAGCGAAATTATTTCCGGCTAAATATCGCTTTAAAAGCTTATATAAAATTACCTGATTGCCAAAACCCGATAAAGGTATATACAAAGGATATAAGTGCAGGCGGCGCAAAATTTTCCAGTTCACTGTTTATAAAAGAAGGAACTTTGATCGAAATAATGATTCCGGAAATTTTAGATGATTTATGGCTTAGAGCAATAATAGTCCGCACAGAAAAAAATTATCAAGCTCAGCACTCACATAAATACGATATAGCAGCCCAGTTTACAGAAATCGATGAGTATGCGCAAGATACTATAGCTAAATTTATCTTTTCTACACAAAGAAAGCTTATAAGAAAGGGAATCAAATAGTGCTTATTCGGTCAGTAATCAACTGTCGAGGTGAAAAAAATGAATAATAATCAATATTTGGATGTATTTTTAGAGGAAGCCAAAGAACATATTGCAAGTCTTAATACATACCTTTTAGAATTGGAAAATAATCCGGCGCAAGAGGTTATAGACGAAATATTTAGATCAGCTCATACCTTGAAAGGCATGTCAGGTACCATGGGCTTTACGCAGCTTTCAGAGCTGACCCATGAAATGGAAGATTTGCTTCAAGAGCTGCGAAACCATCAGTTAACTGTGACACCACAAATAATCGATACTTTATTAAGATGTGTAGATATTTTAGAAGAGTTGGTAAATGACATAGAACTCAATGGTGAAGAAAGCCAGCGCGACATCCAAGCACTTATAAATAGTTTAAAAGCGCGAAATAATGAATTTTTAAGCAATAATACTAACAATAAAGACGCGGCCGAAGAGATATCCGCAGGAAATATTGCGGTGCACAGTTTTAATGAGTATGAAGGCCGGTTAGTAACTCATGCGCTTGATAAAGGACTTAATGTCTGGCAGATAGTTGTTAGATTAGCTGATGAATGTTTACTTAAATCAGCAAGGGCATTTTTAGTATTTAAAACGCTGGAAGCCTTTGGAGAAATAATTAAAACTGAGCCAATAGCCCAAGATATTGAAGACGAAAAATTCGACAATGAGTTTACCATGTACCTGGTAACATCTCAAGGTAAAGAGGAAATATATAAAGCATTGGACACTGTTTCGGAATTAGAAAGTGTTGTAATAGAACCGATTGTACAAGAGTCAATATCAGTTAAGGAAACCAGTTCCTTTAATTACAAGCCAGATGATAAAGATACTGCGCAAACTTCGGAATCGCAGAACGATGCTTTAAACAGGACTACAAGCGTAAATACGTTTAAAAAAACAGGGAAAACTTTAAGGGTAGATATAGAACGTTTAGATACGCTAATGAATTTGGTCAGCGAGCTTATTATAATAAAAACACGTCTAGACGATATTAATAAGGGCGAAAAGGATTACCAAGCAAAGCAGCGTGAAGCCATAGAATATCTTGAACGTATAACATCAAGCCTCCACGATGCTGTAATGAAAGCAAGAATGGTTCCCATAGAAAATGTGTTCAATAGATTTCCCAGGGTGGTTCACGATTTGTCTCGAGAGCTTTCTAAAGAAATCGATCTTGTGGTCGAGGGGGCTGACACCGAATTAGATAGAACTATAATAGACGAGATCGGAGATCCGCTAATACACCTGATTCGAAATGCAGCAGACCACGGTATAGAAAATCCAAAGGAAAGAATTGAAAAAGGAAAGCCTGCCCATGGAACAATTAAGTTAAAAGCTTATCACGACGGAAATAATGTAGTTATAGAAGTATCTGACGATGGTAAAGGCATTGATTTAGATGGTGTAGTAAAAAAAGCTGTTGAGAGGGGATTAATTGACAAAGAACAGGCAAAGAGCCTTAAAGAGCATGAAATAACCTCATTTCTTTTCGAACCGGGGTTCAGCACGAAAGCTGAGGTTACAGATATTTCAGGCCGTGGGGTAGGTCTTGACGTGGTAAAGACTAAAATTGAGTCATTGGGCGGCTCTATTGATGTTACGAGTAAAAAGGATGCAGGAACTATATTTTCAATACGCCTGCCTCTTACATTAGCTATTATTCAGGCTCTTATGGTTATGGTTGGAAGTGAAAAATATGCTATCCCGCTGAGCTCGATTAAGGAGACTGTTATTGTTTCAAAAGAAGAAATTAAAAAGGTTCAAAAAACCGAAGTCACTATTTTAAGAGGCAATGTAATTCCTGTAATAAGGCTTAACAGAGTCTTAGATGTTAAAAGTGATTCTGATTATAATGAAATGACATTAGTAGTTGTAAAAAAAGGAGAAAAAGATATAGGCCTTGCGGTGGATGAGCTTCTTGGCCAGCAGGAAATAGTGATTAAAACACTGGGTAACTTTTTAAAGGATATTAAATTTATTGCCGGAGCTACAATACTTGGCGATGGTGAAGTGGCTTTAATTTTAGATGTTAACAAATTAGTTTAAAGGAGGATTTTTATGGCAGAGGATATTCGGCAATTTGTAGAATTTAAATTAAGCGACGAGGAATACGGAATTGATATACTGCAAGTAAAAACTATCGAGAGAATGATGCCTATAACTAGAGTGCCTAAAACGCCGGATTTTGTGGAAGGAGTCATAAATCTTAGAGGAGAAATAGTCCCGGTTATAGATCTTAAAAAAAGATTTGACCTCCCTCCCGGTGAAGTGACAGATAGCACAAGAATAATAATAGCTTCAATCGACGATATAACTGTGGGAATGATAGTAGACGCAGCTACAGAGGTAATCCAACTTTCTCAAGATGATATTGAACCTGCGCCACCTATTATAGGCGGTATTGATGCTAATTATCTTGACGGTGTAGGTAAAATTGACGGCAGATTATTAATCCTACTTAATGTTGCTAAATTGCTAAAGCCTCAAGAAATAAATCAGCTTGCTCAAATGTGAAGGTGGTTAAAAATGTATTCTGATTTAGAGATGGATGCATTGCGAGAAATAGGAAATATAGGCGCAGGTAATGCAGCTACAGCCCTATCTATGCTTCTTTGCAAAAAAATTACAATAAAAGTTCCGCAGATAAAGATTATCCCTTTTGATGAAGTTTCTCAATCTGTTGGCGGACCGGAAAAGCTTGTTGCAGGAATTTTTATGAGAATAAGCGGAGATATAGAAGGAAATATTTTAATAGTGATTCCTGAAATTGATGCATACCATCTTACGGAAATCTTACTGAACGCAAAACGAGAGAATGGTATGGATTTTTCAGAAATGGAAAAATCCGCCTTATTGGAACTGGGAAATATTGTGGGAAGCTCATATGTTACTGCTTTGTCAGATTTTACAAAGCTCTCTTTAAAAATTTCGGTTCCAAGCTTTGCTTTTGATATGGCTGGAGCAATTATAAGTTTTCCGCTAAGTCTTTATGGATATATAGGAGATACTGCATTTTTAATTGACACCGAATTTACGGAAGGTTTGGATGGCATCAGGCTACATTATTTCCTAATCCCGGACGACAAGTCGTTACAGTTACTTTTAAAAGCTATTGGAGTGAATACCGTTGAACACATCAATCAGAGTAGGAATGGCAGAATATAAAGCTGCAAAGTCTCCTTACAGTTTAATCACATTGGGTCTTGGCTCTTGCGTCGGAGTAACGCTGTATGACAACTTAACAAAAGTTGGAGGTCTTGCCCATGTAATGTTGCCCGACAGCACTCTTAGCGGCAAAAAAGATTACAATCCGGGAAAATTTGCAGACACAGCCATTGATGTGCTGATTGAAGAAATGCTGAAGCTAGGTGCTAGTAAAAATCGCATGGTAAGCAAAATCGCCGGTGGAGCTCAAATGTTTCAAATAAAGTCTGAAAATAATATTATGCAAATCGGAAAGAGAAATGTTGAAGCGGTAAGAAATAAATTAAACCAACTCAATATCCGAATAGTTGCCGAAGACGTAGAAGGTAATTACGGCCGTACGATAGAGTTTTTTTGCGAAGACGGCAGACTAGCGGTCAGAACCATCGGACATGGTACAAGGATTTTATAATCTGGGGTGTAGGAATGCAAATTCAAAATACCGAAAAGCTGTGGCAAAATTACAGTGCTACAAAGGACAAATATATCAAAGAACAGCTGATTGAAAAGTATCTTCCATTAGTAAAACACATAGTAAACAGGTTAAATATAAATTTACCTCCGTATTTGGAATACGAAGATCTTATCAGCTACGGCGTATTCGGTCTTATCCAGGCAATTGAAAGATACGATGTAAATAAAGGCGTCAAATTTGAAACTTACGCATATGCAAGAATAAAAGGTTCAATAATAGATGAATTGAGAAAAATAGATGGAGTGCCACAAGAAACGAGAAAAAAGGCAAAAACGATCCAAAACACTTTTTCAGAATTAGAACAAATCTTAGGGCGTTCCGCTGACGACAGTGATATATGTGAATATCTTGGTATAACCAAAAGGGAACTTGACGAAATTTATAATGAGATATCTAAAGTCGGTTATGCCCTGTCTCTTGACGACTTAATAATTTCAGACGAAGATATAGAAAAAAATCATTTTCAGCGGCCCGATATTCAAGCGGAAAGGGAGGAAACCAAGAGAATACTCGCAAATGCAATTAACAAACTTCCGCAGCAAGAAAAGCTAGTAATAACTCTTTATTACTATGAAGATTTAAATTTTAAAGAGATTGCGGAAGTTATGGAACTTTCTCAAGGAAGGATATCTCAGCTTCATACAAAGGCTATACTTAGATTGCGGGGCCATCTGAGTCGAAAAAAAGTTTCATAATCAAAGGAGTGTTGGATAGTGGGGGCTGATGACAATAAAAAATTAGAAGAAGCAAATGTTTCTGAAGATAGCAAAAATAATACAGAAAATGACGCAAAAATAGAAATAGATATAAGTAAAGATGAAATGGAAGCTACGCTGTGTATAATTTCGCCAAGAGGCACCGAAAATTTGCCTGACTTTGATACCGTTTTGAAAGAGCTAGATGCAAAAAATATAACTTATGGGCTAAATTATGATTTAATTAAAGAAATACTTACAAAAAGAATTTTGAACAAGCCTATCAAGATAGCGTCAGGCACTGCGCCCGTTGATGGCAAGGATGGCTATGTGAAATACCATTTTGATCTTAAACAAGAAGCAAAACCCAAAATACTTGCCGATGGTACCGTTGATTATTATAATCTTGACATCATAATCAATGTTAAGAAAGGCCAGTTGATTGCAGAAATATTTCCACCAACAAAAGGGACGCCGGGCAAAACTGTAAAGGGCAAGCCTGTTAAGGCGAAAAACGGAAGAGAAGCAAGAATTATTATAGGCAAAAATGTAGTAATGTCAGATGATAAGAAGAAACTTTTTGCGAACATAGACGGCCAGCCTATTATTAGCGGTAACAAAATAAGTGTTTTACCTGTTTTAGAAATAAAAGGTGATGTAGGGCCTGCAACGGGAAATATTGATTTTTTAGGGAGCATAACTGTATTTGGGAATGTAAAAAGCGGTTTTAGCATTAAATCTGCAGGAGATATAGAGATAAACGGAATAGTCGAGGCAGCCGAGATCGAATCAGAGGGCAATATTATAATAAAAAGAGGAGTGCAGGGACAGGGAAAGGGATATTTGAAAGCCAATGGCTCAATTACAGCAAGATACATAGAAAATGCAACTGCTGAAGCTGGGGAAAATATTGAGATTTTAGATGCATCTATGCACAGCTCTCTTTCGGCCGGCAAAAATATAACGGCAAAAGGGAAAAAGGGTCTGATAGTAGGGGGTGTTGCAAGGGCAGGAGAAAAAATTGTTGCCAAAACAATAGGTTCTCCAATGTGCACCTATACAGAACTCGAGGTAGGCATGAACCCGTCCTTAAAGCTCAAATATCAAGAAATATGTAATAAGCTTCATGCAATCGAATCAGATTTGCATAAAATTGAACAGGCTGTGCCGGTGCTGGAAAAACTCAAGGAAGCAGATCAGCTTTCACCCGAAAAAGAAACCCTCCTTGAAAAACTTCTTAGCACTAAAGATGTATTAGTTGAAGAAAAATCAGAGCTTTTGATTGAAAAAGAAAATCTCGACCTTGCAATTTCATATTCAGATAAAGCGAGCATATCTGCTTCTGATGTATGCTATGCAGGCGTGAATATAATTATTGGCAATGCCAGTTTAAAAATTAGAGATAAAATTGACCATGTAACCTTTTACAATTATGGAGGCCAAATAAAATTTGGACCTTATGAAGGTTAGGTGTTTATAATGGCGATAAAACCGATAGATATGCAGATGATTGTACCAAAAGCTACAGAAATTGCAAAAGTACAAAATGTTATAAATGAAAATATTGATGACAACAAGGCTATTCTTGCCGCAGGATTTCAAGAACAGATTAAAACTAAAAGACAAAAAATCACTGAACGAGACCAGATCGAAAAGGCAGAGTTTCGACAAGAGCAACGAAGTAACCAAAAAGGTAGTTCGAAAGGCAAAAAGAAAAAGGAAGAAACGAAAGAAGCTAATAAAAAACTTAATCGTCATCTTGATGTAAGGATTTAGTACTTGGTAAATTTTCGTAAAATCATGCTGCCCAATATTTATTCGCCGAATATACGGCGTTTTTTTATTACAATAAACATTTTGCAAGTTACAGTTAATCGGAGAAAAGAGATAAAATCACATAAAAATTTTAGTTTTAGGTCCTTGCGCTGATGAAGCTTTTATGGTATACTAACACACGGTAAAAATACACATATCGGTGGATTTTCAAAGGCGGTACCTTTTAGGTTCCTTTGATCAATGAAGCCGGTAGAGGAATAAAACCGGGAGGTGAAAAAATGTCAATTATTTCAATGAAACAACTATTAGAAGCGGGAGTTCATTTTGGGCATCAAACAAGAAGATGGAACCCCAAAATGAAGGAATACATCTTTACCGAAAGAAATGGAATATATATCATAGACCTTCAAAAAACGGTAAAGAAAATGGAGGAAGCTTACGAGTTTGTAAAAAATATTTCCGCAGAGGGCGGCACCATTTTATTCGTGGGCACAAAAAAACAGGCCCAAGAATCTATTAAAGAAGAAGCCGAAAGATGTGGAATGTACTATGTCAATCAGCGTTGGCTCGGCGGAATGCTTACAAACTTCAAGACTATCCGTAAAAGAATTGATAGGCTCCATGAGCTAGAGAAAATGGAGGAAGAAGGAGTTTTTGAAGTTCTTCCAAAAAAAGAAGTAATTAATTTACGTCATGAAAAGGAAAGATTAGAGAAGAACTTAAGCGGTATAAAAAATATGACAGAACTCCCCCAAGCAGTTTTTGTTGTTGATCCCAGAAAGGAACGGATAGCCGTTCAGGAAGCGAGAAAACTGCAAATACCATTAATCGCAATTGTCGATACAAACTGTGATCCAGACGAGATAGATTATGTAATACCCGGAAACGACGATGCTATAAGAGCTGTTAAATTGATAACAGAAAAGATTGCCAATGCTGTAATCGAGGGTAGACAGGGAGAACAGTTAGCGGCTGAATGAACACACTTTAGGTAAGGGCGTTAACTACCCTTACCTTTTATTTCAAAAATGAGGAGGTTTGTGCTTTATGATTACTCCACAACAGGTTAAAGAGCTGCGCGAAAAGACAGGCGCAGGAATTATGGACTGTAAGAATGCATTAACCGAAGCAGACGGAGATATAGAGAAGGCTATAGTAATTTTGAGGGAAAGAGGCTTGGCTAAAGCTGCAAAGAAGCAAAGCAGAGTAGCCACCGAAGGTGTTATAGAAGCATATGTCCATGGCGACGGAAGAATTGGAGTTTTGGTAGAGGTTAACTGTGAGACTGACTTTGTTGCAAGAAACGAAGAATTTAGAAGGTTTGCAAAAGACATTGCGATGCAGGTAGCTGCTTCAAATCCTAAATATCTTTCAAGGGATATGGTTCCTGCTGATGTAATTAATCAAGAACGAGAAATATTTAGGACACAAGCTTTAAACGAAGGCAAGCCCGAGAATATAGTTGATAAAATTGTCGATGGAAAACTTGAAAAGTTTTACGAAGAAAATTGTCTTTTGGAACAACCTTTTATTAAAGATCCTGATAAAAACATTTCACAGCTGTTAACGGAAAAAATTGCATTACTCGGTGAGAATATAGTTATTAGCCGTTTTGTAAGATTCGAAAAAGGAGAAACACTGGGAAACACCGAGAGTGGATGCTGCTGCAGTTAAACAGCAAAAAGAGACACTATTTTTTAAGTGTCTCTTTTTTAAAAAAGAGGATTTTACCAATTAAATAGAGAATTATTTTAGTAAAGAGAGGGTTTTTAATGCAAAAACCAATTTACAAGAGAGTTGTATTAAAAATAAGTGGAGAGGCATTAGCCGGTAACAAGGGTTTTGGCATAGATCAGGATACACTAAATTCGATTGCAGATCAAATCAAGGAAATTCATGACCTTAATGTAGAAATTGCAATCGTAGTGGGTGGTGGTAATATATGGAGAGGTAGAGATTATAAAGAAATGGATAGAGCAACGGCGGATTATATGGGGATGCTGGCTACCGTTATTAATGCTCTTGCACTGCAAGACGCATTGGAAAACAGAGAAGTTCAAACCAGGGTCCAGACCGCTATAGAAATGCGAGAAATTGCAGAACCTTATATTCGCCGCAAAGCAATCAGGCATTTGGAAAAAGGGCGAGTTGTTATATTTGCCGCAGGCACGGGAAATCCGTTTTTTTCTACAGATACTGCTGCAGCCTTAAGAGCGGCTGAAATCGATGCAGAAGTTATTCTTCTGGCAAAAAAAGTTGACGGCGTATATGATTCAGATCCTGTAATAAATCCTACAGCGCAAAAATTTACTTCGCTTGACTATATTGATGTTTTAAACAAAAGTTTGGGAGTCATGGATTCTACAGCAACTTCGCTGTGCATGGACAATAAGATACCTATTATTGTCTTCGGCATTAATACGCCGGGAAATATAAAAAAAGTAATAATGGGGGAGAATATAGGAACAACAGTAAAAGGGAGTTGATTTTGCTTGGATAAGAGCATATATACGGAAATGGAAAAAGAAATGAAGGAAGTGCTGTCAAAGTTAAAATCGGAATTTGTCGTTATACGAACCGGCAGGGCGTCGGCTTCACTTTTAGACAAGATATATGTAGATTACTACGGTTCGCCGGTTCCGATAAATCAGATCGCTTCAATAAGCGTTCCGGAACCAAAGATGATAGTGATACAACCTTGGGATATTAAAATGCTTGGAGTCATAGAAAAGGCAATTTTAAAATCAGATCTTCGACTTACCCCGAATAACGATGGTAAAGTTATAAGGCTTGTTTTGCCTGAACTTACTTCAGAAAGAAGGCAGGAACTTTTAAAATTGGCCAAGAAAAAGGCCGAAGAAGCTAGAGTATCTATAAGAAATATTCGCCGTGAATACAATGAAAATTTGAAGAAAATGGAAAAAAGTGGAGAAATTTCTGAAGATGAGTTGAAGCGTTCTCAGGAAGAAATCCAAAAATTAACCGATAAATACATAGAAGAAGTAGACAAGATGCTAGCAGCTAAAGAAACTGATATAATGGAAGTGTAAAACTTGATTCCAGCCGAGGCTAAATATTTAATCTGCGATCCCCTCGCCGGAGAGGGGATCTTTTTGCACAAACTGGGGGCGTATATCCGTGAAAGAAACGTTAAATAATATAAAAAAACTATCACCCGATAAAATGCCACAGCATATAGCAATTATTATGGATGGAAACGGCAGGTGGGCGCAAAAAAACGGGCTTCCAAGGATAGCTGGCCATTGGGCGGGCGCAGAAACCCTAAAAAGTATTGTGGAATCTTGCTCAAAACTTAAAATTAAAGTATTAACTGTTTTTGCATTTTCTACAGAGAATTGGAAAAGGCCCATTGAAGAAGTAAGCTCACTAATGAATCTACTGCTCTATTATTTTAAAAAAGAGGTAGATGCCCTCCATAAAAATAATGTTAAAATAGTAATAAGCGGAAATTGGGAAGAACTACCTGAAAAAATTGCTGATCAGATAAGAAAGAGCATGATAAAAACTCAAAATAATTCAGGCCTAATTTTAAATATAGCTTTAAACTATGGAGGACGCAGCGAAATCCTATTTGCCTGTAAAAATATATGCACTGATGTTTTAAATGGAGATTTATGCATTGATAAGATTGATGAGAAATTGTTTGAGCAATATTTATACACATATGGACTTCCGGATCCGGATTTGCTGATAAGGCCAAGTGGAGAACTGAGAATAAGCAACTTTTTATTATGGCAAATTGCTTACTCGGAATTATGGTTTACCCAAACATATTGGCCTGACTTTAAAGAAGAAGATCTGATTTGTGCAATTTATGATTACCAAACGCGAGAACGAAGATTTGGGGGTTTAAAAAAGTAAAGCGGGTGGATTAATGCTTACAAGAATTATCAGCGCTGTTATTGGAATACTGCTTTTAGGATACATAATAAATACAGGCAACTGGATATTTTATCTTGGCATCTATATATTAAACTTATGCGCACTTTATGAGCTAAGCAATGCCTTTAAACAAAAAGGCATCAGCATAAATCTTGTTTTAGATGCTGCTGTAGCCGCAATATTACTTTATTTTGCTAATTTTTCGGTAGACTTTGATTTTATTTTGGCGTATTTTGCTATAATTTTGATTATTATTATAACATTTCTATATAATCTGCTCAACAATAATAAAAAGTCTTTGACTGATTCTGTTTTTAGTATTTTTTCTTTTGCATATACATCCTTTTTGTTTATGTGTATTATTTTAGTTAGAAATCTTCCGAATGGAACAATTCTTACTTGGTGGATATTCATTACAATCTGGGCATGTGATACTGGTGCATTTTTTATAGGAATTGTGTTTGGAAAAAGACTGTTAGCCCCTACTATTAGTCCAAAAAAAACTTTAGAAGGAAGTATGGGTGGCATTTTATTTAGTGTGCTTGCGTGTGCCATTTTTGCTAAGTATTTTATACCCGAAGCAGCTATGGTTTACGTAATTGCATTGGGCTTTTTGATCTCACTTTTCTCGCAAGCCGGTGATCTGGCAGCTTCCTTAATTAAGCGCTATTGCAATTTAAAGGATTTTTCCAATATAATTCCCGGTCACGGTGGAGTGCTTGATAGACTTGACAGTGCCCTGTTTTCCTTTCCCGTAGCATATATTTATATTTTGTTCATACTTCAAAAGGGTGGTTTTTGATGAAAACAAAAAGTCCGTATGCGCCTATAATCATGCTGATTTTAGCTGTAATAATAAGCGCGTTTTTGATTATCTTATCTTTCAGGCACTTACTTCCTTTAGTTATTGCTGTAATTTTTGCTATAATAATTGATACACCGGTGAGTTTTGTTGAAAAAAAGACAGGTTTTTCTCGGGGAGTAGTTACGATAATCTTTCTTACTCTTTTATTCTGTGGATTAGGCTATCTTTTATTTGTAATGGCTGCACGTTTTGTTTTCGAGCTTGCGCGGCTGATAAATTTACTGCCTATGCAGCGGGAATATTTCAATTCGATCTTTGATAAAATATTACAATCCATAGGTAAGTTTTCATCAAGTATACCCGATGAAGTCATAACTTATTTAAAGGCTAATGTAGATCAAATATTATTAATGATCACTAACAAAATATCTGAGTACTACAGTTTCTTAGTTGATAAGATATGGCTTGTTCCAAATTTATTTATTAATATTTTCTTCGTAATAATTTTTGTATTTTTGTTTACTTATTTTCTTACCAAAGACAAAAATAAAATTATTGAATCAATAAAGAATCTTTTTCCTGAGCAAATTCAGGAAAGGGTGCGTTCTGTACAAATTGAGATTATTTTATCGTTTTTTCGTTTGATAAAAGCGCAGATAATACTAGTCATGATTTCTACTATAATCACTATTGCGGGTTTTTACATTTTAAAGGTGGACTATGCGCTGATTTTAGGATTGATTTGTGGGCTATTAGACCTTGTACCTATATTTGGACCAAGCTTGATATTTATACCATGGATAATTTTTTCAGTGATAGTAAATAAAATAGGTTTTGCTGTAAGCTTGCTTATATTATATATTGTGGTACTTGGAACGAGGCAGGTCCTGCAAGCAAAAATTATAGGACAAAACCTGAATGTTGACCCTATGCTAACTTTAATTTCCATATATTTTGGTATAGAATTTTTGGGCTGGATAGGCTTGTTTATAGGCCCTCTTGTTGTAGTAGTAGTAAGAGCATTGATTCATTCAGGGATAATACCTCCATTAAATAAGTCTACAAAAAAAGTTTAAGTTTCAGAAGGTGGAAATATTGTTAACTCTTATTCCGACAATAATAGTTCTGGGAGCGATAATTTTTTTTCATGAATTTGGACACTTTATAGTTGCAAAGCTTTCAGGTATAAAGGTCAACGAATTCAGTATGGGATTCGGACCTCAAATTTTGAAAATTAAAGGTAAAGAGACTGATTACTTCATAAGATTATTGCCTTTGGGCGGCTATGTTAAAATGGAAGGCGAAGATGCTGCCACCAGCGACCCCCGCGCTTTCAACAATAAGCCGCCACTTACAAGATTAGCTGTTATTTTGGCAGGCCCCCTAATGAATTTTCTTATTGCCGCTATCTTGCTTTCTGCTATAAGTTTTTCTTCAGGAATTGCAACAACGCAGGTTACTGTCATTCCCGGCGAGCCTGCTGCAGAAGCCGGGATACGCGACGGAGACGTAATTTATGCTGTTGACGGCATTAAAGTAAATTCATGGGAAGATGTAGTCGATAGAATAAGCAATAGGCCAAAAGAACAAGTAGAAATAACAGTCTCTAGAAACAATACCCTTATAACATATAATGTAACGGCAAAAGAAGATCCCGACACAAAAAGAGGTATAATAGGGATTAAAACAGTTGTTGTAAAGCACTCTTTGAGCCGCAGTCTTCAATTTGGAATTCAGAAAACCTTTTGGATAACTAAAATGATATTAGTCGGTCTAGCTCAGATGTTAACAGGTAAAGCAGCGGTTGACGTGGTAGGGCCTGTTGGTATCTTCCAAATAGTAGAAGAAGCTGCGAAGAATGGAATTTTTCAGGTTATGTACATTGCGGCTCTCATAAGTATAAATCTGGGACTATTTAATATTTTTCCTATTCCTGCCCTTGACGGCGGCAGATGCGTATTTATTATATTAGAAATTTTAAGAGGCAAGCCGATAGATTTAGAAAAAGAGGGATTTATACATTTTATAGGTTTTGTAATTTTGATGATTTTTATGATAATAGTTTTGTTTAAAGACATTAGTAAGCTCGATTTAATCAAGTGGATAAAGTAAACCTTATATTATCATAGGAATAGGAAAGGAAGTTTTGATTAGGCTATGGAGGAAAAATACGGCATAAAAAAAAGGCGTAAGACGAGAAAGATTACAGTAGGTAACACAGCAGTTGGCGGTGACTCTCCTATAAGTGTTCAGTCTATGACCAATACAAAGACATATGATATAGAAAATACTGTATCTCAAATATTAAAGCTTGAAGATGCCGGTTGTGATATAATCCGTGTTGCAGTTCCAGATGAAGATAGCGCAATTGCGATTTCTAAGATAAAAAGTCAAATTCATATACCTATTGTGGCCGATATTCAATTTGACCACAGACTTGCTATTGAATCTATTAAGTACGGGGCAGATGCAATACGTATAAATCCCGGCAACATTGGCAGTAAGGATAAAATAAAACAAGTTGTGGATTATGCAAAAGATTACAAAATTCCGATAAGAATAGGGATTAATTCCGGCTCTGTAGAAAAAGACTTAATTCAAAAATACGGCAGGCCAAGCGCTGAAGCAATGGTCGAAAGTGCTCTAAGGCATATTAATATTCTTGAAGATATGAATTTTAGCGATATAGTTCTTTCGCTAAAATCTTCTGATGTTATATCCGGCATCATGGCTTATGAAATGATAGCCGATAAAACCGATTATCCTCTTCATTTAGGTATTACAGAGGCAGGAACTTTTATGGCAGGCACTGTAAAATCTGCAATAGGTTTAGGAGTTTTATTATACGAAGGAATTGGCGATACTATACGAGTATCTTTGACCGGTGAGCCTTTGGACGAGGTTAGGGTCGGTATTGAAATATTAAAAAGTCTGAATTTAAAGGAGTATGGAGTAACATTAATATCTTGCCCTACATGTGCTAGAACAGAGATTGACTTAATTAATATAGCAAAAAAAGTAGAGGAACAATTATCTTCTATTAAACAGCCTCTGAAAGTTGCGGTTATGGGTTGCATAGTAAACGGGCCGGGCGAAGCGAAGGAAGCTGATATAGGGATTGCAGGAGGTAAAAAAAGGGTTGCAATATTTAAAAAAGGTGAGATAATAAAAACTGTGCCGGAGGAAGATGCAGTTTCAGAACTTATGCATGAAATATATGATATTATTAATTCATGAATGTGATACAACGTAGGATAATTGAAGGAGGAAATACTTTATAATTATGGAAAATGATTTTGTAAAAGAGATTACATCGAAAACCGAAGATTTTTCGCAATGGTATGTAGATGTCATACTTAAAACCGAATTGGCAGATTATTCCCCCGTCCGAGGTTGCATGGTTATAAGGCCTTATGGTTATGCTTTGTGGGAAAATATACAAAAGCTTTTAGATGGCCGTTTAAAGGCTACTGGACATAAAAATGCTTATTTCCCTTTATTTATACCAGAATCCCTTTTGCAAAAAGAAAGTGAGCATGTGGAGGGTTTCGCTCCGGAAGTGGCGTGGGTGACTCATGGAGGCGATGAAGAATTAGCTGAACGTTTAGCTGTAAGACCCACTTCTGAAACGATAATATGCAATATGTATTCCAAATGGATAAAGTCGTGGAGAGACTTGCCGGTACTTATAAATCAGTGGTGCAATGTGGTCCGCTGGGAAAAAAGCACAAAACCATTTTTGCGCACTGCTGAATTTCTTTGGCAAGAAGGCCATACAGCTCATCGCACCGATACAGAAGCAGAAGAAGAGACTTTAAGAATACTTGATATATATCAAGATCTTGTGGAAAAAGATTTATCCCTGCCGGTTATAAAAGGAGTAAAATCCGAGAGTGAAAAATTTGCAGGGGCATTAAAAACTTATACCATTGAAGCTCTCATGGGAGACGGTAGAGCGCTTCAGGCAGGAACTTCCCATAATCTTGGACAGCATTTTGCAAAAGCATATGATATAACTTATTTAGATACAGATGGTCAGCTAAAATATGTATGGCAGACCTCCTGGGGTGTTACTACTAGGCTGATAGGAGCCATTGTTATGGTTCACGGCGATGATCGCGGCCTAAAATTGCCGCCTGTTATAGCTCCTATTCAAGCAATTCTCGTACCTATTTTAGGCAAGCAAAAAGAAACAGTGCTTGCTAAAGCTGACGAGATTTTAGCTCAACTGAAAGACGACATAAGAATTGAAATAGACAGCCGAGATGAATATACTCCCGGATGGAAATTTAATGAATGGGAAATGCGCGGGGTACCGGTGCGCATCGAAATAGGGCCTAAAGATATTCAAAAACATCAGGTAGTTCTTGTAAGAAGAGATACCGGAGAAAAATACTTTGTTGATGAATCAGAGCTGCTTTCTCGATTAAAAGAATTACTGGATGACATACAAAACAACATGTTCTTGCAGGCTAAAAAATTCATGGACGATAACATTAGAGAAACTGACAACTTTGAAGAATTTAGAGAAATCATAGAAGCAAAACGCGGCTTTATAAAATCTCACTGGTGCGGCAGCCCTGATTGCGAAAAACATATAAAGGAGCAAACGGGAGCAACCTTAAGATGCATTCCGTTTTCAGAGGAGCTCAATACCGGTAAGTGCATAATATGTGGAAAAGAATCTAACACAACTGCTTATTTTGCAAAATCTTATTAGGATTTAATTTACGGGTTCAAACACTTTAAAAAGGTGGTATTATATATGAAGATCGCTGCTGTAATACCCGCTTATAATGAAGAAAAAACAATAGGCGGTGTTCTAGAGCCGCTATGCGCCCATGAGCTAATAGATGAAGTTATTGTTATAAGTGACGGCTCAAGCGATAATACTGCAAAAATAGCAAAAACGTATAGAACTATCGTAATCGAACTTGAGAAAAATCAAGGAAAAACAAATGCGGTACTATTAGGAGTAAAAAGTACTGATGCTGACATTATTTTAATGCTTGACGCAGATTTAATAGGACTTAAGCGCGAACATATAACTCAGCTCATTTGGCCGGTAGCAGATGGCCAGGCCGATATGACCATAGGCATATTTAAGTTCGGCAGAGGTGCAACAGATTTTGCTCAAAAAATTGCCCCATTTCTTTCCGGCCAGAGAGGTGTAAAGCGAACGCTTTTTTGCAAGCTTGAAAAACACAATGTGCAAGATTATGGCATAGAAATGGCGCTAACTCTAGTGGCTGCGAAAGAAAAAATAAATGTTAAGCAAGTTTATCTTTCAAATCTTACACATGTTATGAAAGAAGAGAAAAGAGGTTTAGTAATAGGCTTTTTGTCGAGAATGAAGATGTACTTTGACATAATGACCAGTGTTGTAAAATTTAAAATAAACGAAAATGCATCTTCATAGAATAAGAAGGATCGTGGCATGATTAAAATTAAGAATATATTTACCGAGCAGGATTTAGACATTTTTAATTTTGAAGAAAAAAAACTGCTTGATAACATATTGTTAGAAAATGTAACAGTTTCTAAGGAAAATAAGGACCTAAAATTGTCTATACTTGCAGAATCAGAACTAACTGAAAGCATATTATCAAAACTCAAACAACTAATATTCAAACATTTGCCAGCTACTGGCAAAATAGAACTTGGTTTTACTAAACTTAATTCCCAAAATAAGTTCCAAATACTTATTACAAAGATATGGGATAAATTGTTAGAGCGCGTTTTTCTCAAAGCTCCTGCGGCGCAAATGTGGCTATTGGACAGTTATTGGGAATTAGACGAAAAGCGAATAAATATTTATGTAGAACCCGGTGGTGCTGAATTTTTAAAAGAACGCAAGGTTTCTTCATTGATAGAGCATTACCTTGCAAATTCTGGTATTCCATTAAAGGTTTCTTTCAAAGAAATTCCATCTAATGGTAGAAAAAAAGATACATATGATATAAATGAAGAAGAAAAAGAAATAATCGAATCAATCTTAAGGCAGAATAGTGAAAGAAGCGGCTATGAAAAATCATCAGTTGATTTAGTTTCTAACGGGGTAACAGGTCAATATTCATCTATTTTACTGGGTAAAAAAATCGAAGAAAGGCCGATTCCTATAGGCGAAAATATTACTGAAAATAGTAATATAACCTTTATGGGAGAAATCTTTAATATTGAAAAGCGAGAGCTTAGAAATAGGACACTTCTTCTTACCTTTGGATTAACTGATTATACAGGCTCAATTCCGGTAAAGATTTTTCTGTCCGAGAAGCAAAAATCTTTAGAGCAGGCCATTAAAGAGGGTATGTGGGTTAAGGTAAGAGGCAAGATTGAAATTAGCAAATATACTCAAGAGCATGAACTAGTCCCACTTGATATTAATATTGACGATAAACCTGAAAGAGTAGATACGAGCCCTGAAAAGAGAGTGGAATTACACTTACATACACGGTATAGTTCTATGGATGCCTTATGTTCTCCGGAATCGGTATTAAAAACAGTCAAAAAATGGGGACATAAGGCAGTTGCTTTTACAGATCACGGAGTACTTCAGTCCTTTCCTGAAGTATATTCTGTTTCGAAAAAGCTTGGCATAAAGCCGATTTACGGAGTAGAAGCCTATATATTTGATGATGAAAACCCGGTTATGGCTCAACCTCCGGATAAAATGATAAAGGATACGGTTTTTGTTGTTACCGATATCGAAACAACCGGTCTTTGCTTTGACGGAGACGAAATAATAGAAATCGGAGCGGTTAAAGTTATTAATAATGAAATCATCGACAGGTTCAGTTCATTTGTTAAGCCGAAGCATCCGGTTCCGCCAAATATTGTAAATTTAACAGGTATTACCAACGAAATGTTAGAGTCTGCAGAGCCTATAGAAAAAGTTTTGCCTCAATTTATAGATTTTCTCGGTAATGCAGTTTTTGTAGCCCATAATGCCGATTTTGACTCTGGATTTATCCGCAGAGATGCCGAAAGACTCGGACTATCTTTTAAGAACGGTGTATTGGATACTCTAGCTCTTGCCAGGATTATCCTTTCAAAATTAAAAAACCATAGACTTGATACCATCGCAAAGGATCTTAATATAGGGATGGGCTCTCATCATAGAGCAGTCGATGATGCAAACACAGCAGCTCTCATATTAAAAGAACTGCTGGGTCGGGTGAATGAAGCCGGTATAAATAATCTTTCAAAGATAAATGATATTTATAAGCTGCAAAAGGGAACGGTAACCCTAAGCTCATATCATGCAATTATTCAAGTAAAAAGCAATGAAGGCTTAAAAAATTTATATCGACTTGTCTCTATGTCTCATTTGAACTTTTTTTACAGACATCCCCGAATACCAAAATCGTTACTCAAGCGTTATCGAGATGGGTTAATAATTGGAAGTGGATGTCAGGCAGGTGAACTTTATCAATCTCTGCTTCATTTCGATGATCCTGCTAAAATCGAAAGAATAGCTGAGTTCTATGATTTTTTAGAGATTCAGCCTCTCCAAAATAATATGTTTTTAATTGACGGAGAATATGTAAGTGGAATAGAAAGATTAGAAAATATAAACCGAGCAATATGCGATCTTGGGAAAAAATTAAATAAACCTGTTGTCATGACAGGTGATGTGCACTTTTTAAATCCGCAAGATGAGATATTTAGAAAAATTCTCTTAAATGCTCAGGGTTTTCAAGATGCTGATAAAGAATCAAAACTGTATTTACGCACTACGGATGAAATGCTAAATGAATGCCAATACTTAGGGGAGAAAACAGCCTACGAAGTAGTTGTTGAAAATCCAAATATTATAGCTAATGAGATTGCAGATGATATAGTTCCTTTTCCTGAGGGTCTTTATCCGCCTAAAATAGATGGCGCTGAAGAAGAAATAATAGAAATGACTTATCGGCAAGCAAAGCAAATTTATGGCGAAGAATTGCCGCAAATTGTCGAAGATCGGCTAAAGCATGAATTAGATTCAATAGTCAATAACGGCTATGCTGTGATATATCTTATTGCGCACAAATTAGTGAAAAAATCCATGGAAGATGGTTATCTTGTGGGCTCAAGAGGTTCTGTAGGTTCCTCTTTGGTTGCGACCATGTGCCAAATTACCGAGGTAAACCCCCTGCCCCCTCACTATATATGTCCAAAATGCAAGCTGTCGATCTTTGAAGAAGATAAAAATGACATAACAGGTCCTGACTTACCTGATATTAATTGTCCTAAATGTGGAACGCCTATGAGAAAAGAAGGTTTTAACATCCCCTTCGAAGTTTTTATGGGCTTTGAAGGCGATAAAATTCCCGACATAGATTTGAACTTTTCCGGAGAGTATCAGTCAAAGGCGCATAAATATGTAGAAGAGTTATTCGGTGAACATCATGTTTTTAGGGCAGGCACGATCTCAACAGTTGCACAAAAAACTGCTTTTGGCTTTGTAAGGGCTTATCTGGAAGAAAAAAATGTTCAGCTGCCTAATATTGAGTTAACAAGGCTTTCAGAAGGAATTACAGGCGTCAAAAGAACAACCGGCCAACATCCCGGAGGAATTATAGTAGTTCCAAAAGACAAGGAGATTTTTGAATTTACACCGATTCAACATCCTGCAGACGATAAGGGGTCGGGGGTCATTACAACTCACTTTGAATATCATTCTATAAGCGACAGACTTTTAAAGCTTGATTTACTGGGCCATGATGATCCTACGGTAATTAAAATGCTCGAAGAAGAAACAGGCATAAATGTGCGCAAGATTCCTCTTGATGATCCTGCAACTTTAAAAATATTTTCTTCCTTAGAGTCACTAGGCCTAGATCCAAAGGTTTTAGGAACTACTGTGGGAACTTTAGGGGTACCGGAATTCGGCACTAAGTTTGTAAGACAAATGTTAGAAGATACCAGGCCGACAACTTTTTCTGAATTGGTGCGAATAAGCGGATTGTCCCACGGCACAGATGTGTGGCTAAATAACGCACAAAATATAATAAAAAGCCGGATAGCCACTTTAAAGGATGTAATTGCTACAAGAGACGACATAATGATTTACTTAATCAATAATGGCGTTAATGCAAAAATCGCCTTTAGTATTATGGAAGACGTAAGAAAAGGGAGAGGCTTAAAGCCCGAATATGAAAAAATTTTAAGTGAAAATAAAAATGTAAATAGCTGGTTTATTGACTCTTGTAAGAAGATAAGGTACCTTTTTCCTAAGGCCCATGCCGTTGCATATGTAATAATGGCATTTAGGATAGCCTATTTTAAAGTGCATTACCCCGAGGCATTTTATGCTACTTATTTTACCGTTAAAGCAGATGATTTTGATGCTGAACTTATATTACAGGGTCCTAAGAAAATCAGAGAAAAGATGGCTGAAATTGAGAGAAACGAAAAGGAAGCAACAGCAAAAGAGAAAAACCTCTTTACGATTTTAGAAGTTGCAAATGAAATGTATGCACGAGGTATACAATTTGCTCAGATAGATCTATATAAGTCGGATGTAAAGAGATTTAAAATAACAGAAGCCGGAATACTGCCGCCTTTAAAATCACTGCAAGGCTTAGGAATTACTGCAGCGCAAAATATAGAAAGAGAGAGGCGAAAAGGAAGATTTACATCAATAGATGATCTTCAGCGAAGGGCGAGAATAACAAAAAATGTTGTTCAGATTTTAAGACAAAACGGGGTGCTGGCTAATTTACAGGAAACGGACCAAATAAGCTTGTTTTAAGTTGCATTCATCGATATCCTGTGGTATAATTATACCGTGACAAGCAGACATTTTAACGGGCAGAAACTTAGAGTGGGTAAATTCCCACTCTTTAATATTATATTTATCGTTTTAGATTTAGGAGTGGTTTTTATGCTGAATGAAAAAATTTTTAAGAAGCTGCTGGACATTGGAAATTTAGTAGCTGACAATAAGGGATTTGAGTTGGTTGATATGGAATTTGTAAAGGAATCTGGAAACTGGTATTTAAGGTATTATATTGATAAACCTGGAGGAGTAACTCTTGATGATTGTCAGTTGGTAAGCATGGAGCTCAGTAAGATGCTGGACGAAATGGACCCAATACCCTACAGCTATTTTTTAGAGGTATCATCTCCGGGTGTTGAAAGACCCCTTAAAAAAGATAAAGATTTTATAAAATATATCGGCTCTATGGTAGAAATTAAGACTTTTGAAAAGATAGACGGCAAAAAGAATTTTACAGGGATCCTAAAAAATTATTCAAATGATACCGTCACCATCGAGGATGGGAAAACTTATTCAATTCCGAAAGACAAAATATCGGCAGCAAAACTTAAATTTGAATGGAATGAGGAGCAAGAATGAATACAGAATTTATCGAAGCTTTGGTACAAATCGAAAAAGAAAAAGGAATCTCCAAGGACATATTGCTAGATGCGCTTGAGGCATCTCTTATATCAGCTTACAAAAAAAATTACGGTTCTTCTCAAAATGTAGCCGTCAATATCGATAGAGACACCGGAGAGGTTAAAGTATTTTCGAAGAAAATAGTAACAGACGATGTTAAGGACGAACTTTTGGAAATCAGTATAGAAGAAGCACGAGAAATTAACCCTACTGCAAAAATAGGTGATATTGTCTCTATAGAGGTAACCCCGAAAAAATTTGGCAGAATCGCCGCGCAAACTGCAAAACAAGTTGTAATGCAGAGAATACGGGAAGCTGAAAGGGATTTAATATTCGAGGAGTACGCCGGCAGAGAAACGGATATAGTCACAGGCATAATTCAAAGATTTGATAAAAAAAATGTTATAATTGATCTTGGTAAAATTGAAGCTATTCTTCCGGCAACAGAGCAAATAAGTTTTGAAGAATATGTCCCGGGCAGCAGAATCAAAGTCTATATTTTAGAAGTTAAGAAAACTACAAAAGGTCCGCTAATAACTGTTTCTCGCTCCCACCCTGGCCTTGTAAAAAGGCTGTTTGAGCTTGAAGTGCCCGAAATCTACGAAGGTATTGTGGAAATTAAAGGAATAGCGCGGGAAGCTGGTTCAAGAACTAAAATAGCTGTGTATTCAAAAGATGAGAACGTAGATCCGGTAGGCGCTTGTGTCGGACCGAAAGGTTCTAGAGTTCAATCTGTTGTAGATGAGCTGCACGGTGAAAAAATTGATATAATCAAGTGGGACAAGGATCCTGCGATTTTTATCTCGAATGCTCTAAGTCCTGCTAAAGTCTTGAATGTAATTATCGAAGAACACAATAAAACAGCACGAGTTACCGTATCAGAAAATCAGCTGTCGCTTGCTATCGGCAAAGAAGGCCAAAATGCTAGGCTTGCAGCAAAACTTACCGGTTGGAAAATAGATATCAAGAGCGATGATGAAAAATCGAAGCCGGCCGAGGATAAGAGAGGGGATGAAGATGAAACGTAAGAAGATACCAATGCGCATGTGCATCGGATGCAGAGAAATGAAACCAAAAAATGAATTGATTAGAATAGTTAAAACCCCTGACAATAATGTAGAAATAGATCCTACGGGCAAAAAGTCCGGCCGAGGTGCCTACGTTTGCAAAAACGATAAGTGTATAGAGGCCTCTATGAAAGAAAATCAGCTTTCTAAAGCATTAGACATCAATGTGACTAAAGAAATTGTTTCGAAGATTAAAGAGGAGTTATCGAATTTATGAAATATTATAATCTTTTTTCTCTATTAGTATTAAAGAATCCTTTAACGGAGGTGGGGTATATTGACGAAACTGCGCGTATATGAATTAGCAAAAGAACTAGGAATTTCAAGCAAAAAGCTGATTGAAACCCTAGAAGATTTGGATGTAGTTGTAAAAAATCACATGAGTACAATTGATGATGATATAGCAAAGCTAGTAACTGAATTGATTGAAGAAGAATCTGGTAAAAGCAATAAAAAGAAAGCCGCTCAAGCTTCTGATGACAAAAAAGCAGAGCCGGCTGATAAAGAGGAGAAAAAGGTCCTAACTGCTAAGAATGAAAAAGCAGAGGATAAACAAAAAACAATTACAGTACCGAGCAAAATAAGTGTAAAGGATTTAGGCGCTTTACTCGGAATAGAACCTGTAAAAATAATTAAAAGGCTGATGAATTACGGCCTTATGGTTAACATTAACGCAGAAATAGATTTTGAATCTGCGAAAAAAATTGCAAATGAATTTGATGTTGATATAGTTGAAGAAAAACAAGATAATGAAGAGTTTATGCTTGAAGAAGTTGATGATCCTAAAGACCTGAAACCTCGTCCACCTGTTGTGACAGTAATGGGCCATGTAGATCATGGAAAGACTTCTTTGCTTGATGCAATAAGGCAGACAAATGTTACGCAGCAAGAAGCCGGAGGCATCACTCAACATATCGGTGCTTCAGAAGTAGAGGTAAACGGCAAAAAAATTGTATTTTTGGACACCCCGGGACATGAAGCATTTACAGCTATGCGCGCAAGAGGAGCTAAAGTTACAGATATAGCAATTTTAGTGGTAGCGGCTGATGACGGGGTTATGCCTCAAACAGTAGAGGCTTTAAACCATGCAAAAGCAGCTGATATTCCTATTATAGTTGCAATAAATAAAATTGATAAACCTAACGCAAATCCAGAAAGAATAAAGCAGCAGCTTTCAGATTACGGCTTGATTCCTGAAGAATGGGGCGGGGATACGATTTTTGTAAATGTTTCCGCAAAAGCCAGAATAGGAATTGAACAGCTTTTAGAAATGATATTGCTTGTAGCCGAGATGCAGGAACTAAAAGCCAATTACAATTGTCGGGCACGGGGTGTAATAATAGAAGCTAAGCTGGATAAAGGCCGTGGACCTATTGCAACTGTTTTAGTCCAGCGGGGAACATTAAAGTTGGGTGACGGGATAGTTGCGGGTACCGCCTACGGAAAGGTCAGGGCACTATTTGATTCCCATGGAAAAAGAATAAAATCAGCAGGGCCATCAACACCTGTAGAGGTTTTAGGATTATCCGAAGTGCCAACTGCGGGAGATATTTTACTTGCTGTATCCAGCGAAAAAGAAGCAAAGTCTATTTCTGATGAGAGAAAAAATCTGCAAAAAGAACCGGAATATGATACGCCTCAGCGAATTTCTTTAGATAAGTTGTTCGAGAAGATGCAAAAAGGCGAAGTTAAAGACCTGAACTTAATTGTAAAAGCTGACACCCAGGGCTCAGTTGAAGCAATTAAACAAGCTTTGGAAAAATGTTCAAACGATCAAGTTCAAGTCAAAATAATCCATGGCGGCGTCGGCGCTATCACTGAAAGCGATGTAATGCTTGCCTCAGCGTCTAATGCTATTATTATAGGATTTAATGTAAGACCTGATCCCAACGCTAAAAAAATGGCGGAAAAAGAACAAATAGATATTAGGACCTATAGGATTATTTATGATGTGGTAGATGACATACAAGCAGCAATGGAAGGAATGCTTGAGCCGGAATATGAAGAAGTCGTTCAAGGCAGAGCAGAAGTTCGCACTTTATTTAAAGTGCCTTCTGTAGGCACTGTTGCCGGCTGTTTTGTAACTGATGGAAAAATCACGAGAAATTCACAAATCCGGGTAATACGACAAGGAATAGTCATACACGAAGGCAAAATAGCTTCACTAAAACGTTTTAAAGATGACGTTCGCGAGGTTGCAAGTGGATATGAATGCGGCATAGCTCTTGAAAGATTTAATGATATAAAGGAACAAGACATTCTTGAAGCCTTTGTAGTAAGACAAGTCAAGGAGTAATATGGTATTTAGAGGTGAAGACCTGTGGAGTTTTCAAGAAATGAAAGAATTGCAGAAGAAATAAAAAAAGGCATGAGTGAAATTATCAGCACTAATTTAAAGGATCCGCGCGTAAAGGGCTTGGTATCCATAACGAGAGTTAAAGTCACGAAAGACTTAAGTCATGCTACGATATTTCTGAGTTTTTATTGTGACGAAATCGAAAAGGAGGCCGCCTTTGACGCTATTCAAAGCGCAAAGGGTTTTATAAAGCGAGAGCTTGCAAGCAAAATAAGGATTAAGTATATGCCGGATATATCCTTTAAAATGGATGAATCTATTGAATATGGAATTCATATAAGCAAGGTTTTGGAAGAAATAAAGCAGCAAGAACAAGGCGAAGAAAAGGAAAATGGGGACGAGGACGATTGATGAGCATTGCAAATCTTGGCAGTTTCAATGAAATCTTAAAATCAAATAAAAGTTTTACGATCGCATCACATGTGGACCCTGATGGAGACAGTATAGGATCTGTACTTTCTTTGACCCTTGCCTTGAAAAAAATGGGGAAATGTGCAGAACCTGTTATAATTGATAAAATACCCGAGAAATATAAATTTTTACCTGGAAATAAACTAATTTCGAATCAATTTTCCTCAAAATCTGATGTTTTAATCTCTCTAGACAGCAGCGACATAAATCGTCTTGGTTTAAACGAAGATATAAGGGATTACGGAAATATAATTATAAATATTGATCACCACAAAAATAATGCGCTTTTTGGCGATTTGAACATCGTAGACAGCAGCGCTTCATCAGCAGGAGAAATTGTTTACCAATTAATTAAAGATAAGATCAAAATAGACCATGATATTGCAGTCAATATATACACTTCAATTATTACAGATACAGGTTCTGCAAGGTACTCAAACACTACTCCTTTATGCCTTAGAATTTTAGCAGATTTGGTTGACATTGGCGTCAAGCCTGATTATGTAAGCAGACAAGTTTTTGAAAAAAGGACTTTGAGCTCCATAAAACTTCTAAAGCTCGCCTTAGATACATTAGAACTGTTAGAAAACAATAAGATAGCTGCTATGTATATTACTCAAGAAATGTTAGAAGTTAGTAAAGCTATGGAAGAAGAAACCGAAGGTATAATTAATTATGCAAGAGAAATCGACGGCGTAGAGGTGGCAGTGCTTTTCAGGGAGAAGGAAAAGTCTGTAACAAAAGTAGGATTAAGATCAAATGAGTGGGTAGATGTAAGCAAAATAGCAGAAAAGTTTAACGGTGGCGGTCACTTGAGAGCTGCAGGCTGTATTGTAGAACTTCCTATAAATCAAGCCCGTGCCGTTGTTTTAAATGCGGTATCTGCCGCCCTAGCTGATAACGGAGGGATTTTGTGCAAGGAGTAATTAATGTATTAAAGCCTTCTGGTATGACTTCCCATGATATAATAAAACGTCTTAGAAAACTATTGAATATAAAAAAGATAGGACACAGTGGAACATTGGATCCGGCAGCAACTGGTGTATTACCTGTATTTGTAGGGCGGGCTACAAAAGCAATAGAATTTTTTGAAAAAGATGATAAAGAATATATAGCTGAAATCTGCTTTGGAATTACTACGAGCACAGCAGATGCAGAGGGAGAAGTTGTAAATATATACCCTCATCCTTTTGAAATTAATCGAGAGGAGCTAGAAAAAATACTTGTAGAATTTATTGGAGAAATTGAACAAATTCCCCCAATGTACTCAGCTGTCCATTATAAGGGCAAGAAATTGTATGAACTTGCCCGACAAGGAGTCACAGTTGAAAGAGAGCCGCGCAGAGTGAGAATTTATTCAATAAAAGTTATGAGTGTAAGTTCTGCCTCGGCAGTAATAGAGGTTATATGTTCAAAGGGCACATATATAAGAACGCTCTGCGAAGATATAGGAGAAAAACTAGGTTTCGGGGCGCATCTTTTAAAGCTTAGAAGAACGCGATCAGGGCCTTTTGACATACAAAATGCTTTTACCCTCGAACAAATAGAGGAAAATATTAAGAATGGTACCCTTGAAAAAGTCCTGCTTCCTGTTGATAAGTATCTATGCAATATGCCGGCTGTCATATTAGAATATCCGGATGATAGTTTTTTTATAAAAGGCAGATTAATCCATGAAGATTTTAGCCATCTGGCAAAACAGGAAGGGAAATTTGTTCGTGTTTATAATTTTGAAAAATTCTTAGGCATCGCGGTTGTAAAATCCATAGAACAGCAGGTTGTTTTACAAGTGTACAAATCTTTATAGCAGGATTGAGTGAAGCATATGCAAATATATAACGACTTAACATCGATGAACTTGCCAAATTATACAGTTTGCGGAATAGGTAACTTTGACGGGGTGCACAAGGGGCATCAGGAATTAATCAAAAAATTGCTTTGTACCGCAAAAGAGAAGTATTTAGATTCGCTGATCCTTACTTTTGAACCTCATCCTTTAAAAGTTCTTTCACCAAACAGCAATATCAAGCTTATAACAACATTGGAACAGAAAAAAAAGATAATGCGTTCTTACGGAATTGACCACTTTGTACTTGCACCGTTTACCGATGAGTTTTCAAAGATAGACTACACTGATTTTATTTATGACATATTGATAAAAAAGTGCAGGGCAAAAGTTGTAGTTGTAGGCTATAATTATAGGTTCGGTTATAAAGGAAGAGGAACGGCAGAAGCCTTAAAAGAAATATGCGGCAAAAACGGAATCGATACAATTATAATCCCTCAAGTCACCTACAATGGTTATACTGTGAGCAGTACTTTAATTAGAGAACTTATAGAAAAAGGCGATGTAAAAACGGCTGCAGAGCTTTTAGGGCGTCCCTTTACGATTGAGGGTATAGTAAAGCCCGGAAACTCTATAGGCAAAAAAATCGGTTTTCCAACTGCAAATATTGCACCCGAAGAAAATATTGTTTTGCCTCCAAAGGGAGTTTACGCAGTTTTAGCCCGCAGAGAAAACAATGTGCACACAGGTATCGCTAATTTGGGAGTGAAGCCAACTTTTAACGGCAGTAACTTAGTCCTGGAAGTGCATCTTTTCGACTTTAACAGAGAATTATATGGGGAAAATTTAGAGATTATGTTTATAGAAAGACTTCGTCCCGAATTCAAGTTTGCAACTGTAAAAGATCTTGTAAGGCAAATTCAGCAGGACATTCTGCAGGCCAAAGAAATTTTTAAAATTAATGCTGTGGAATTAATTTAAATTTACTTTTTTCCGATACTATGATAAAATTTGTTTGTGACACATGAACCCTTGCTCGGTTAATCGTAGGCTCCGACGATTTACTTGGCAATTGGGGATTTTGCAGCAATGAGGAGGTGAAAAGATGGCATTAACTAAAGAGATTAAACAGTCAATAATAAATGAATATAAGATACATGAGACAGACACGGGTTCCCCGGAAGTTCAAGTTGCTATGCTTACAGAAAGAATCAACGAGCTTACAGAGCATCTGAAGGAGCATAAAAAGGATCATCATTCTCGTAGAGGGTTGCTTAAGATGGTAGGCAAGCGGCGCGCTTTATTGAACTATTTGAAGAAAAACGACCCGGAACGTTACAGAAGTCTTATTGAAAAATTGGAATTACGAAAATAAAGCGGGGTTTCCCCGCTTAAATTTTATCAGCTATTTCTGCACAATAATGTAATGTAGAAATTCTGATAAAGCGCAAAATAAAAATATAAAAACTAAATAAAGGAGGATTATTTCTTGCCAGAATTTAAAACAGAAGTAGCTGGACGTAAACTGGTTGTAGAAACAGGTAAGGTAGCTCAGCAAGCTAATGGTTCAGTTATGATAAAATACGAAGATACAGTTCTTTTGGTAACAGCTACTGCTTCAAAAAAACCGAGAGAGGGCGTAGATTTTTTACCACTTACCGTAGATTATGAAGAAAAGTTATATGCTGTTGGCAAAATTCCCGGCGGTTTCATTAAGCGAGAGGGAAAGCCCAGCGAAAAAGCAATTCTTTCAGCCCGCCTAATTGACAGACCGTTGAGGCCGCTTTTTCCGAAGAATTTAAGAAATGATGTACAGGTAATAGCAACCGTCTTATCTGTAGATCAAGATAATATGCCTGATATACTTGCTATAAACGGTGCATCTTGCGCTCTTTGCATTTCAGACATACCCTTTGACGGACCTGTAGGTGCGGTATCTGTGGGTTTAGTAAACGGCGAATACGTTATAAATCCAACTGTGGAGGAAAGCGAAAAAAGCAGATTAAGGCTTTCTGTTGCAGGAACAAAGGATGCAGTACTGATGGTTGAAGCCGGCGCCGATGAGGTATCGGAAGATGAAATGCTAAATGCAATACTCTATGGTCATGAAGAAATTAAAAAAATCATAGCTTTTCAAGAAGAAATAATAAAAGAAGTTGGAAAGCCCAAGATGGAGATAGTTACCGATGATGAGAATGAGGAACTGGAAAAAGCCGTTAGAGAGTTTGCAACAGAAAAGATATTAAAGGCCATACGGATATTCGATAAAACCGAGCGAGAAGATTGTCTAGATAAAATAGCTGAAGAAACTATTCTTAATTTCCAGGAAGCTTATCCGGAATCAGACAAACAAATAACTGAGATTTTAACTACAATCACAAAAGAAGAAGTCAGAAAAATGATTTCATATGAGGGAATAAGACCTGATGGCAGGACAGCTAAGGAGATAAGGCCTATTTGGTGTGAAGTTGGAGTTTTGCCAAGAACCCATGGTTCAGGACTATTTACTCGCGGCCAGACACAAGTTCTTACAGTTGCAACTCTTGGTGCTTTAGGAGATGTACAAATTTTAGATGGTCTGGGTATCGAGGAATCTAAAAGGTATATGCACCATTACAATTTTCCACCTTACAGCACTGGTGAAACAAGACCGATGAGAGGCCCCGGCCGAAGAGAAATTGGGCACGGAGCATTGGCTGAAAGGGCATTAGAGCCAATGATACCTCCGGAAGAAGACTTTCCATATACTATACGGCTAGTCTCTGAAGTCCTAAGTTCAAACGGTTCAAGTTCTATGGCAAGCGTGTGCGGTTCTACCTTAGCTTTAATGGATGCCGGTGTTCCCATAAAAGCTCCTGTATCCGGCGTAGCTATGGGGCTCATAAAGCAAGAAGATAAAGTAACCATTTTAACGGATATCCAAGGTATGGAAGATTTTTATGGAGATATGGATTTTAAGGTTGCAGGCACTAGGAATGGTATTACGGCAATCCAGATGGACATTAAAATAAAGGGAATAGACAGAGATATATTAAAAACTGCTTTAGAGCAAGCAAGAGAAGGCAGACTATATATTATGGACAAGATGCTTGCGGTTATCCCCGAACCTAGAAAAGAATTGTCGCCTTATGCGCCGAGAATATTTACAACAACAATTGATCCGGAAAAAATCAGAGATATTATCGGACCCGGAGGAAAGACAATAAATAAGATAATCTCGGAAACTAATACAAAGATAGATATAGAAGAAGATGGAAAAGTGTATATTGCGGCTCCAGATGAGTCTGCAGGCGTAAAAGCTTTGGAAATTATAAATAAGATAACTCAAGATGTGGAAGTCGGTAAAATATATATGGGTAAAGTCATGCGTACAACTAACTTTGGAGCATTTGCCGAGATTCTTCCGGGCAAAGAAGGCCTTATCCATATTTCTAAGTTGTCTTCGGAAAGAGTTAAGCGTGTTGAAGATGTTGTGAAGGTCGGCGATGAAATCCTTGTCAAGGTAACCGATATTGACAAACAGGGTAGAATTAACCTCTCACATAAAGATGCCCTCGATGAAATTCAATCAAAAAACAAAAAGAATTCTAAGGCATAATCCGAATAAGTGCGGCTTATGCCTTCTTAATTTTTACTCCATATAATAAAAAGTTGAAATAAAGCCTTAATTCATGTATACTTTATTTAATACAAATATGAGAAAGGCAATATCATGACAAATTTAACCTCTTGGCTTTATGTGGATTTGGATATAATAGCCGATAATATCAAGGCTATTAAAGAATATATAGGACCGGTTAAACTTCTTGCAGTTGTGAAAGCTGATGCATATGGCCACGGAATATTCCCGGTAGCATCTTGCGCTGTTGAAAATGGAGCTGATTATCTAGGTGTATCTTCCGTTGAGGAAGGTATTTTTCTGCGAAAAAAAGGAATAATTGCGCCGGTGCTCATCTTTAACACTATACTCCCGGAACAAGCAGAAGATGTGGTAAACTTTAATTTGACATCTACGATTTGCTCAATAGAATCTGTAAAAGCTGTTGATGAGGCAGCAAAAAAATGTGGGAAAAAGGCGCGTGTTCATCTAAAAATCGATACAGGGATGGGCAGATTTGGTATATTACCAAAAGATGTAGTTGAATTTACGGCAAAAATTTATTCAGGTTTTAATAATATTTATTTAGAGGGGCTTTATACTCATTTTTCTCTCGCAAGTAATGAAGGGAATACTCGCAAACAGTTCAATCTATTTTCTTCGTTAATAAACGAATTAAAGAAGAAAGGTATCGAGATACCCTTAAAACATGCTTGCAACAGTACCGCGCTTTTGAATTACAAAGATATGCATCTTGATATGGTAAGAAGCGGAAATCTTGTGTACGGTATGTGTCCCACAAGCAAGATAAAAACGAAAAACCCTTCTCAGCTATACTCTAAAATAGTTTTTCTCAAGACACTTCCAAAAGGCCACCACGTAGGCTATGGAAATAAGTTTACCACTAAAAAAACCACGACTATTGCAATTATTCCATTTGGATATTATGAGGGTCTCGGTCTTACAGTTCATCAACCTAGCAATGCAGTAGATGTTTTAAAATATCTGCTAAAACATCTACTTACTGCTTTAGGGATAAGAAAGCAGGACCGAATCGTTACGATAAAGGGTGTTAAGTGCAATATATTAGGTAAAATAAGCATGCAGAATTCTATAATAGACGTAACCGACATAAGAGATAAGGTTTCTATAGGAGATGTTGCAGAGCTTAATGCTCGTCGCATAAATATATCTTCTAGTGTTGCGCGTGTTTATCATAAAGAAAATAGGATTTTTACAGAATAATTTTCAGCAACTATTTATTGCAAACAGGGAGGCAACATTGTTGGACGATAAAATCAAGGTATTTGTTTGTAAGGTGGACGGAGCCGAAGATCTGCCGTTACCTGAATATATGTCGCAAGGAGCGGCAGGCATGGACCTTGTTGCAAATATTACAGAAACCGTTTATTTAAATAGCGGCGAATTTAAGATGATACCCTGCGGAATAAAGATAGAGCTCCCGCAAGGTTTCGAAGCTCAGGTCAGACCCAGAAGCGGTCTTGCTGCAAAACATGGAATTACAGTGCTCAACAGCCCCGGCACAATTGATTGTGATTTTAGGGGTGAGATACAGGTTATATTAATAAATCATGGCAAAGATAGATTTGCTATAAAGAGAGGTGACAGAATAGCTCAACTCGTTATAGGACGTGTAATTAGGGCAGAGTTTTGTCTAAGTGAAGATCTGCTTAAAACAGACAGGGGCGAGGGCGGCTTCGGCCATACGGGCGTTTAGCTTTTATCCTTTAAATCAAAAAACTTTCGAGCGGAAATTAGAATTATCCTTTATAGGTCAATTCTAGCTTTATAACAAAATCATGGAAGCTAAAAATCAATTAAAACTTATCAAAAACATGGAATCATTGGAGGTGTTCCGTTATTGTCAAAAAATGAACAAAATAATAAACTGCTTATAATTCCTTTAGGCGGAATTGGCGAAATAGGAAAAAATATGACTATAATTCAGTACGGAAAAGAAATTTTGCTAATAGATGCAGGGCTAATGTTTCCCGAAGAGGAAATGCTGGGAATAGATATTGTTATTCCCGACATAACTTATCTTCTGGAAAATAAAGACTATATAAAAGGAATTCTAATAACCCACGGTCACGAAGATCATATAGGAGCTTTGCCTTATATTCTTCAGCAGCTGAATGCTCCGCTTTATGGAACAAAATTAACATTAGGGCTGGTCGAGGGAAAACTAAAGGAAACAAAACTAAACAAGAAAAATATTTCCATGAACGTTGTAAAGCCGCCGGCAAGTATTAACCTAGGAAGTTTTACAGTAGATTTTATAAGGGTAAATCACAGTATACCGGATTCAGTTGCTTTTGCCATTCATACCCCGGTAGGTATCGTTTGCCATACAGGAGATTTTAAATTGGATCAAACACCTGTTGACGGCGAAAAAGCCGATCTTAATAAATTCGCCGAACTAGGCACAAAAGGTGTTTTGGCCCTTTTGTCCGATAGCACCAACGCGGAGCGGGAAGGATATACAATGTCTGAAAAGGTTGTCGGGCACACAATCGATGATATATTTAGAAGTGCCAAGGGCAGAATAATCATAGCTACTTTTGCATCGAACATACACCGCATTCAGCAAATATTTGATGCCGCATATAAAAATGATAAAAAAGTAGCAGTAGTAGGAAGAAGTATGGTAAACGCCGTAAACATTGCGCTGGATTTGGGTTATTTGACAATCCCCAAGTCTTTAATGATGGAATTAGACGAGATTTGCCGCCTGCCAAAGGAAAGGATTGTAATCATCACAACCGGCAGCCAAGGAGAGCCTATGTCTGCTTTGACAAGGATGGCTATGTCTGAGCATAAAAAGGTTGAAATTATTCCGGGGGACACTGTTCTTATTTCTGCCAGCGCTATTCCCGGAAATGAAAAGCTTATATCAAGGACAATAGATCGCTTATTTAAAAGCGGTGCTAATGTAATATATGAGCCTATTTCAGGCGTCCATGTTTCCGGCCACGCCAGTCAGGAAGAGCTAAAACTGATGATCAATCTTGTAAAGCCGAAGTTTTTTATACCTGTACATGGCGAATACAGGCATTTGGTTCATCATTCCCGTCTTGCAGAAGAAGTTGGTATTCCACAAGAAAATATATTTATAACCGAAAATGGCAGGATCTTAGAGTTTACAAAAGATTCTTGTAGATTTGCCGGAAGAGTTACCGCCGGTAAGGTGCTTGTAGATGGTTTAGGCGTAGGTGATGTAGGTAACATCGTGCTGCGAGATAGAAGACAGCTTTCTCAAGACGGTATTTTAATCGTGGTTGTCGCTATAGACAAGGAAACGGGAGAAGTTGTTTCCGGCCCTGATATAATATCAAGGGGTTTTGTCTATGTCAGAGAATCTGAAACACTTATGGAACAAGCTAGAGAAAAGGTTAAACAATCGCTGAAAAAATGTCATGAAGAAAATATAAGTGAATGGTCTACAATAAAATCACAGGTAAGGGAAGACTTAGGAAAGCTTTTATTTGAACAAACCCGCAGAAGGCCTATGATACTGCCTATAATTATGGAAGTATGACAAGGAACTTGTCATACTTCCATAATTATGCGTATATTTTAATTAAAAGAAAGGACTTTTCTAAGTTATGAAGAATAATAGAATTACTGAGGTGTAATAAATGGCAAAGTCAAGTGAAAAGGCTAAGATTAAGATAAAATGGGAAATAAAGGGCATTATTTTGATTTCACTTGGATTGCTGGGGATTTTTTCGCTCTATACAGATGGGGTTGGTGCTGCGGGAATTTTAATAAGCAAAAATTTGAAGGGCCTTGTAGGTCAGGGAGCTTTATTAGCATCGTTGATTGTGATTTTTGCCGGTATTTATCTTGTTTACTATAAAAAGAAACCAGCTTCGAAATTTAGGGCAATAGGACTCTTTATTATTTTTACAGTAGTTGTAACGCTTTTTCACCTAAGACCTCACAGCGAGCTTAATGGAATGAACTTTTTAAATAGATTACGAGCCAGTGCGGATATGGCGGCAAATAGCAAAGGCGGCGGTATATTTGGAGAAGTAATTACATCGCTTCTTATAAACATCTTCGGCACTGCCGGTCTGCAAATAGTTATTGTTGCAGCTACAATAATAGGAATTATTTTGTTGAGTGAAAAATCATTGTCAGATATAGTTTTGAAAATAAGGCCGCAAAGAAAGGCTAAAAGTGAGTCTGATATGTCGGGCAAAAATTCAGCGGCTAAAAATATAAAAGTTATAACAAACATTACGCCGGAAAATGAAGTTCCGCTTAATAAAGCAGCAGTAGAAGAAAGCAAAGCACCTAAAAAGCAAAGAAAAGAACAAAAAGAAAACTCTTCTACTGCAGAATCTGAACCTATCATAATTAACGAAGATAAAGAAGAGGAAGATTATAAACTGCCTCCGGTATCACTACTTTCAAAAAGCACGGCAAAACAGAGTAGTTTTACAGAAAAAGAATTGCTTGGAAATGCGGAAATACTTGAAAATACATTAGAAAGCTTCGGCATCGATGCAAAAGTAGTTCAGGTAAATTGCGGTCCTACCATTACACGCTTTGAAGTTCAGCCGTCGCCGGGCGTAAAAGTAAGCAGGATTGTAAACTTAGCTGACGATATTGCTTTAAGCCTTGCGGCCTCTGATGTTAGAATCGAAGCTCCTATTCCGGGAAAAGCGGCAGTTGGAATCGAAGTTCCAAATAAGAAAAGAAGTTCGGTTTTTTTGCGGGATGTAATAGAGTCAGCTGAATTTACTTCTTCACCCTCTAAATTAACAATAGCCCTTGGAAAAGACGTAGGTGGCAACTCCGTAGTTGCAGATTTAGCCGATATGCCTCATCTTCTTATTGCCGGTGCTACAGGTTCAGGTAAAAGCGTATGTATAAATACAATCATAGCAAGCATTTTGTATAAGGCACTTCCCAGTGAAGTCAAACTTATGATGATAGACCCAAAAGTCGTGGAATTAGCAGTTTATGACGGTATTGCTCATCTTATTTCTCCTGTAGTGACTGATGTTAAAAAAGCTGCTGCCGCCCTAAATTGGATAGTTGAGGAAATGGAGCGAAGGTACCAGACATTTGCTAAGGAAGGCGTTCGGGATATAGCAAAATACAATGAAACAAATTCTGAAAAACCTATGCCCCAAATAGTAGTAATAATAGATGAGCTTGCTGATCTAATGATGATCTCTCCACGAGAAATCGAAGACAATATCTGCAGGCTTGCCCAAATGGCACGAGCTGCCGGAATTCACTTAGTTGTTGCAACTCAAAGGCCATCTGTTGATATAATAACAGGCCTCATTAAGGCAAATATTCCTTCAAGGATTTCATTTGCTGTATCGTCACAAGTGGATTCCAGGACGATATTAGATACTTCAGGTGCTGAAAAACTGCTGGGAAAGGGAGATATGCTGTTTTTCCCTGTAGGAGCCGCCAAACCGCTTCGCATACAAGGTGCATTTATTTCAGAAGCCGAAGTAGAAAAGCTCGTAAATTTCATCAAAAACCAAAAAGAACCTCTTTATGAAAAAAATCTTTCAGATTTTAATGAAATGGAAATGAAAAAGAATCTTGCACAAACTGATGAGCTATTTGAGGAAGCTGTGTCAATAGTCCTTGAAAATGGTCAAGCATCTATTTCGATGCTGCAAAGGCGATTAAAGATAGGTTACGCTCGAGCAGCAAGGCTTATTGACGAAATGGAAGAACGCGGCTTTATAAGTGGCTATGACGGCCCAAAGCCTAGAGAAATACTTATTACAAAAGAGTATTTCCAGCAATATTTTAACAAAAGTGATTAGGTTTTAGAACTTTATGTAAGGGCGGTGAGTAAACTGAGTTATAATGAGCATGATATAAAAACAACAGAGCAACTGGGAGAATATCTAAAAAAACTTCGGGAACAAAAAAATATTTCTTTAGAAGAAGTTCAAAAGAACACGAATATACAAATAAGATACTTGGCAGCTCTTGAAAGCGGCGACTTTTCTGCAATACCCGGTGGACAGGTATATATAAAAGGTTTTTTGAAAAACTATGCCCGCTCCATAGGAATAGATGACAAAGAAATTTTGGAAATCTATAAGTCGATAATTGAATCCGAGAGAAAAGAAGCTGAAGAAAAAGCAAAAGAGGATGAATCCAGCGCTGACTCAGAAGAGCTACAGACTCCACTAAGACCTCCGATACCTAAAATTCATGTAGAACCCAAAGCCAGGCATCGAAAAGGCTTAGTTATTATAGCAATAATAGTTGTGATAGGAGCATTGCTTGTTTTTAAGATGAGCGGACTGCAGGAGTCTAAGCCCAAAGAAGAAATTAAACCTCCGGTTTCCCAGAACACGCCTTTGAATGAAAATGGTAGCGAAAACAATACAAATAATCCGCCTTTAAATGAAAATGAAGATATTGACAATGAGCCTGTAGAAAATTCGAAAGAGGCAGTAATAGAGCTAGTAGAAGATTTGCCTACACAGACCGTGTATGATATCCAGGATGAATACATTGAAGTTACTATAAATATTCCTGAGGGAAGATGTTGGATTTCGGTATCAAAAGATGGCTCAGCTGAATTCGAGGGTATCCTAAATGCCGGTGACACAAGGACATGGAGAGCGGATCAAAGCCTAAAGATTAAAATAGGAAATCCGCCTGTCGTCAATTTAACCATAAACGGAAAGGATTTTGGCAGATTAAAAGGTCAAACCAGGAACTTCATCTTTAACAGGAGAGCTTAAATGTTCTTCTGTTGTTTTATTTAATCTTTATACGCTGTTAGGAGGATTAATTTGCAAATTAAAAAAATAGGATTTATTTCATTGGGATGCGACAAAAATCTTGTAGATTCAGAGTATATGCTTGGCACATTAAAAAAGAGCGGTTATGAAATTACAAATAATCCCTATGAAGCTGAAGTAATAATAATAAATACATGCGGTTTTATAGAAAAAGCAAAACAAGAATCCATAGATACGATTTTAGAAATGGCGCAATTAAAAGAAAAAGGCAAATGCAAATTACTTATAGCTGCCGGCTGCCTTTCTCAACGATATAAAGACGAACTTCTAGATGAAATGCCTGAAATCGATGCAGTTGTCGGCACAGGAAATTTCAATGAAATATCCGAGGTAATCCAAAGACTTGAAGCGGGAGAAAGAAAAATAAACTTTACAAATAATTGTAGTTTTATTGACTATGATATATACAGCAGAATCCAAATTTATCCTTATATTTCATTTGTTAAGATAGCCGAAGGATGCGATAATCGCTGCTCATATTGTGCGATTCCAAACATCCGAGGGTCATATAAAAGCCGAGATATCGAAGCTATAAAAAAAGAGGTAAAATTGCTTGTGTCCGGAGGAGCAAAGGAGATAAACCTTGTAGCGCAAAATACCACAAACTACGGAATTGACCTTTATGGAAAACCATCTCTTCCCCGTTTGCTTGAAGAATTAATAAAAATTGAAGGCGACTATCTCATAAGAATTCTTTATACCTATCCAACAAATATAAATGATGAACTCTTGGAAATAATTAAAAGAAGTGACAAAATAGCAAAATATCTCGACATCCCTTTGCAGCATGTAAACGATAGGATTTTGCGACTTATGGGAAGGCCTGGAAATAAAAGATTCATACAGAACCTGATTGATAATATAAGAAGACAAATACCGGAAATAACGTTAAGAACAACTTTTATCGTAGGTTTCCCGACTGAGACAGAAGAAGAGTATAATGAGCTTCTCGATTTTATAAAAAAATATGAATTTGATAAAGTTGGAGCATTTAAATATTCTCAAGAGGATGGAACTTTGGCAGCGGAACTTTCACCTCAAATATCTGCCAGGATAAAACAAATAAGGTATGAAAGACTTATGGAACTTCAAAAGATGATCTCAAAGAAGAGGAATCAAAGATTTAAGACAAAAGTGCTTAATGTGCTTATAGAAAGATACGATCCTGAAAAAGATGTATTCATAGGACGTTCCGAAAATGATGCTCCCTTTGTAGATGGTGTAGTTGAAATTATGAATAATGGAGATGAAATAGAAATTGGCAAATTCTACCGGGTCAGAATCATCGAGGCTTATGAATATGATCTTGCAGGAAAATTGGAGAAATCGCCAGAAGTTTTAAGGGACAATTGATGTTTAAAATGCTATAATGTTACTGGATATACACTCAATTTTATAATCTTGGGGTGATGCTTTTGAAGGCAGAAATAATAGCAGTCGGCACTGAACTAATTTTAGGGCAAATACCTAATACTAATGCTCAAGTTATATCTCAAGCATTACAGGAAATAGGTATAGACGTTTATTATCATATATGTGTAGGAGATAACAAAGAAAGGCTTAAGGAAGTATTCCAAACAAGTTTTAAACGCTCGGATATAATTATCTTGACAGGCGGCCTTGGCCCCACAGAAGATGATCTTACAAAAGAAACTGTAGCAGAATATTTAAATTTGCCGCTTAAGCTTGATGAAAACTCCCTTAACAGGATGAAGGATTACTTTAAAAAAACAGGCCGCCAAATAGCTAATAATAATTATAAACAGGCATTAATTCCTGAAGGCGCAATTGCTATAGAAAATAAAAATGGAACAGCGCCGGGCGTGCTGTTAAAATATGGTGATAAAATAATCGTAATGTTACCCGGCCCACCGAGAGAAATGGAGCCGATGTTAAAAGAAACGGTTATACCTTATCTTTCCAAGATGTCAACAACCACTATATTTTCAAGAATTTTGAAGTTTTATGGCATTGGAGAATCAGATTTGGAAGAGCGGCTTAAAGATTTGATAGACTCGCAAACAGTACCTACTATTGCGCCTCTGGTAGGTAGGGCTGGTGAAGTTACAATTCGGCTTACTGCAAAAGCTGGCAGTAAAGAGGAAGCGCAAAAAATCATCCGTCCGACAGAAGAAGAGATTATAAAAAGAACAAGAGAATATTTTTACGGTTTTGACAATGATTCAGTGGAAGAGATTGTGGCAAAACTGTTAATCAAACTAAATAAGACGATCTCTATTGCAGAATCCTGCACCGGGGGTCTTTTGGCCCATAAACTTACAAATATACCAGGAATATCAGCAAGCTTCGATAGAGGAATAATTTCTTATAGTAATCGATCGAAACATGAATTGCTTAATGTCAAAAATGAGACTTTAGAAAATTATGGTGCTGTAAGTGAGGAAACAGCAAAAGAGATGGCTGAAGGAATAAGGCTTTCATCAGGCACTGACATAGGAGTTTCCGTCACCGGTATAGCCGGCCCTGACGGTGGAACTGCCGAAAAGCCGGTAGGTCTTGTGTATATAGGATATGCTGATTCTAGCACTGTATGTGCCCAGCGACATATTTTCAGCGGCAGAAGAATCGACATAAAAGAACGCTCTGCAAACAGCGCTCTACACCTTGTAAGAAAGATGCTGCAAAAACTAGAAAATCCTAGTAATAGATAATTAAAATCAAAAGCAGCAGGTGAGAAAAATGCGATGTTTTATATCGATTGAAATCGAGTCTTCGATTAAAAAAGCTATAGGCGATTTTATAGAGGAAAATAACTTGAGAAAAAACTTACAGCAAATAAGATGGGTAAATCCTGAAAACTTGCACATAACCCTTGCTTTCTTAGGTGAAGTTGCAGTTGAAAGAATTCCGGATGTGAAAAAAATAGTCGCGGAAGGCACACTAAATCATCACCCTTTTACTATAAAGCTTGAAGGCTTAGGATGTTTTCCCGATATTAGAAGACCGAGAGTAGTTTGGATAGGGATAAAGGATGAGCCTGAACTTTTAAGCGTAAGGGAAGACATAAATAAAGGCCTTGATGCTGCCGGTATTTTCTATGACAAAAAACCATTTTTGCCACATCTTACCATCGGACGTGTAAAGTCGCCAATTAAGATTCAGCCGGAGTTTATAAATAAGCTAAATTTTACCGCTTCTTTCCCGGTTCAGGAAATATTTTTAATGGAAAGTAATTTATCGCCAAAAGGAGCATCCTACACAGTTTTATTCAGTTCTGCTCTTGGCGAGATTTCTTGACGCAAACATGAAGTTGTTGACTTGCTTTATTTATAATATATAATTATATCTAAGAACATTTGTTTGGAGGTTTTGGTAAATGGCCGAAAAGGATAAGGCTTTAGAGGCTGCTATAAGCCAAATTGAAAGGCAGTTTGGCAAAGGTTCAATAATGAAATTAGGAGAGGCAGGATCGCGGTTTAATATAGAAAGCATTCCTACCGGGGCTCTTCCGCTGGATATAGCATTAGGAATAGGCGGAGTTCCCAGAGGAAGGGTAATAGAGATATTCGGCCCTGAATCTTCCGGTAAAACTACGGTGGCACTCCACATAATCGCTGAGGCGCAAAAGGAAGGCGGCACAGCGGCTTTTATCGATGCGGAGCACGCCCTGGATCCTACCTATGCTAAAAATTTAGGAGTGGATACAGATAATCTGCTAATTTCTCAGCCCGATACAGGAGAGCAGGCGCTTGAAATAGCAGAGACCCTTGTAAGGAGCGGTGCTGTAGATGTTATAGTCATAGACTCGGTGGCAGCTCTTGTACCTAAAGCTGAAATAGAAGGGGAAATGGGAGATGCTCATGTAGGTCTTCAGGCTCGCCTTATGTCTCAGGCTTTAAGAAAGCTTTCAGGGGCTATCAGCAAATCTAATACAGTGGCTATATTTATTAATCAGCTCAGAGAAAAAGTAGGAGTTATGTTTGGAAATCCGGAAACTACCCCGGGAGGCAGGGCCCTTAAATTCTATGCTTCAGTGCGGCTTGATGTACGGAGGATAGAAACTTTAAAACAAGGCGAGGATATGTTAGGCAACAGAACACGTGTAAAAGTGGTAAAAAACAAAGTGGCGCCTCCATTTAAGCAGGCTGAATTTGATATTATATACGGCGAAGGTATATCCAGAGAAGGATGTATTCTTGATTTTGCGGTAGATGAGGGGCTGATTCAAAAAAGCGGTGCATGGTATTCTTACGGAAAAGAAAAAATTGGGCAAGGAAGAGAAAATGCCAAACAGTACCTTAAGGAACACCCGGAAATACTAAATGAAGTGGAATTGCAAATAAGGCAAAAATACAACATGGTAAGACCTGAAAAGTCAGGAAATAAGGGTGCAGAGCCTAAAGAAGGCGCATAAAATGCGGATTTTGTACTTTACAGATACACATATTCGCGGCAACAATCCTCCTAATCGAAAAGATAATTTTTTAGAAACTCTATACCGAAAAATTACAGAGGTCTTTGAAATCGCCAAAGAAAGTAATGCAGATATAATCCTACATGGAGGAGATATTTTTGATCGGCCGGATATTTCACCTTCCCTAGCAAGAGAATTTGTGTTCTTAATTAATAAATATTCGCTGCCTGTATATGCTATAGCGGGAAATCATGACATATACGGGCAAAACCCTGTAACCTTAAGTCGGACAATGCTTGGGCTTTTAAGTGAGGCCGGAACATTAAAACTTATAAACCCAAATGAAAAGCTTTTGTTTAAATCAAAAAATAAAAAAATACAGCTTACCGGATGCCACTACTTTTATGGCATAGATTCTGATGATAAAAAAGGAAGCTATATTATAAAAAAAGACCCTGAAATTGATGTGGCAATTCACATGGTTCACGGTATGCTTCTTGAAAAGCCTTTTATAGAAGGTATTGCATATACCCTTATAGACGAAATATTAGGCACTGAAGCTGATATTACTTTGAGTGGACATTATCACAGCGGTTTTGCCACAAAATATATTAACGGCAAGTATTTTATAAATCCCGGCAGTCTTGTTAGAATTAACAATAGCATAAGTGAGCTTTCCAGGAAGCCGAAGGTTGTAATTTTGACAATAGAAGACGAGATTAAGGTTGAGGAAATTCCTCTTAAAAGCGCATTGCCGGGTGAAGAAATTTTAGACCGTTCAAAAGTCGAAGCCCTTGCCTTCAGAGAGAAAAAGCTCTCTGATTTCATTCAAAGCGTGCATTCTGCAGGCAGTTATGAAACTTTTGACATCAACCGCATAATAGAACAAATTTCCAAGCAAGAGAATTTAAGCGAAAAAGTCGTCTTGGAAGCAATCAAAAGAATCGGCTACGCCCAAGAGCAATTAGGTGATGAGGATATGTCAGAGGTGAATTGATTTGGGCTTGATTAAAAGCTTAAGACTTATTAATTTTCAATCGCATAAAGATACCAAAATCGACTTTGATGAAGGTCTTACGGTAATATTAGGGCAAACCGATCAGGGTAAAAGTGCTATAATCCGGGCGTTAAAATGGGTTCTGTATAACGAGCCGAGAGGCACTGATTTTATAATGGCCGGTTGCAAGCTTTGTCGAGTTAGCCTGGAAATGGATGACGGTTCCGTAATAATTCGAGAAAGGGAAGGACAGCGGAATCGTTACATATTAATACAAAATGGAAAAGAAGAAGTTTTTGAAGGTTTTGGGAATACCGTGCCTCTTGAAATAGCAAGGGCTCACGGCATACCGAAAATACGTATCGACAAAGATGCGGCATCCGCTGTAAATCTTGCTGAACAGTTAGAACCTCCTTTTCTCATATCAGAAAGCGGCGGCAATAGAGCAAAAGCGCTAGGAAGACTTGTAGGGATACACATAATCGATGCGGCTCAAAGAACTGTTCTAAAAGATATAACTAACGCCAAGCAGAACTTTGAATCAATTCAAAAAGATATAGAGAGCTTAAATAGTCAATTGGAATCATACAAAGACATTGGTGAGCTTCAAATAAGAATATCATCGCTCCAAGATATATTAAAAAAATTAAAGGAAACAAGAGCTATATTTTCGATTTTAATGAAAAGTAGGCAGGAGCTTGGCGAGCTTGACTCTGAGATAGAAAAAAATACGGATACCATCAAGAAGTTGGATTTTATAGATAAAGTAGAGCAGAACATTACTTTTTTAGATGCACTGTCTGTAAAGTACCGCTATCTAAAAGAGCTTTCGATAAAACTTGCACAAAACAGGCAGAATGAAGAAATTGAATTGCATATAATAGAAAATATGAGGAATCTTCCAAATGTCGAAGAGATCTATTCTTATACACAAAGTCTTGCTTTAAGGCTTAGCAGTCTTGTAAAACTTAATACAAGTTTTGCCAAAATCACAAATGATTTAAATGCCATGATGAGATTAAAGCAGAGAACCGAAAATATTTTCGAAGCCGAGGAAATCTTGCCGGAGTTAGAAAAAGTTGTTGAATCAAAAAGGAAGCTCCTTTCAACTTTGGATCTATTAAAATCTATTAATAACCAAATTATTTCTCAAAAAGCAGATCTTGAAAAATATGAGGCTGCAAAAAAAGCAGGGGACTATTTGGAAACAATCGCCGAAAAATCGGCTCGGCTTGCAGCACTGGAAAGTTTAAGGGCTTCAAAAAAATCCGTGGAAGATGCTATTGGAAAGGGATATGAGTATTTAAAAACTACCAATGAGGCTTTAAGTATCATGGCAAAAAAATATAGTCAAATTTTGCAAGAAGCTGCTATATGTCCTTTGTGCCTTCAGCCTATAGATAAGGAGACTGTCAAAAAGATCGTTTCGGATATCCTCAATTAACTTTAAATTATATGAGGTGAAGATATGGATGCAGAAAAAGAAATTCACGAACTAAAACAAAAAATAGACAAAGCTAAAGCTATGAGATACAAAGCAGAGGTGCGTTTAGAAGAGCTACAGAAACAAAGACAACTTATTTTGGATGAGTTAGAAAAACTAAACGTAAAGCCTGAAGAGCTTGATAAAGAAATCGAAAAGGCAAGCAAAGAGATAGAGGATTTATTAAAAAAAGCAAAGGAGCTTTTGCCGAAAGACCTGGAGGCATAAAATGCTTGAAGATTTGGATAGGACTATAAATGATATCGAGAAAGAAACACAGCAGTTGCTCATAGAGTTTAATGTTAAAAAGAGTATAAAAGAGAAACTGGAAAATGATTTGTCAGCCAAGGAAAACGAGCTTGAAGAAATAAGAGAACTAATGGATGTTTTAGAACAAGTAAAGTTTTTACTTCAAAGAGCATCCGAATATGCCAGAGAGCAAATAAAGCAGCAAATAGAAATGCTTGTCACTCACTGTCTACAGTTTGTTTTTGGCCCAAATATCGAGTTCCAGATTGAACTTTCCGAGGCCGCGAATAAAACGAATGCTGAATTTTATGTAATTTCTGATTACGATAATTTTAAAGTTAAAACAAAACCTCAAGATGCTCGAGGTGGCGGAGTAGTTGATGTTATATCACTTGCTCTCAGAATAGCGGTAATACAAAGCACTAATGCATATAAAAACGGACCATTAATCTTAGACGAGCCAGCTAAACATGTAAGCAGCGAATATATAGCAAATGTAGCACAATTTTTAAAGCAAATAAGCGATATTTTTCATCGCCAGATAATCATGGTTACACATAATAACTATTTGAGCGAAATTGCGGATGCGGCATACAAAGTTGAGCTGAAAAACGGAATCAGCGATGTAACATTAGTGGATGAAAAAGAGCAAAACAAGCTTTGAAACAGTTTTGCCCATATCAGGTTTTCTTGACACAAGTGTTAAAAAAGTATAAAATTAAATTGTGATAAAACCTTGATGAACTTCGGTTTTTAATTGATTCGGGAGGCGCGAATGTAAATTAATTAGAGCATTTATATCTCTATTTAATTAATAAAGCCGAGTTCCCTCGGTTTTATTGTTTTATTCACAATCTAGGAGGTGAAGAAGTATCGGCAGCATAAATGTACTAGCAACTCTTGTTATTGGATTTGTAGCTTTGGCTTTGGGATATTTTATTAGAAAATATATTGCTGAAGCAAAGATAAAGTCCGCAGAAGAATCGGCTAAGAAAATCTTGGAAGATGCAGAAATTAAAGCCGAATCTATTAAACGTGAAGCTCTTGTAGAGGCAAAAGAAGAAATATTAAAACTTAAAAACGATGCCGAAAGGGAGCTGCGCGACAGAAGAAACGAATTGCAGCGCTCAGAAAGACGATTAATTCAAAAAGAAGAATCTCTCGACAAAAAAATGGAATCAATAGAAAAAAAGGAAGAATTAGTCGTCAAAAAGCAAGCTGAAATTAATCAGCTTCATGAAAAGGTCAATGAATTATATATGAAGCAAATTGCTGAGCTTGAACGGATTTCATCTATGACCACCGAAGAAGCAAAAGAATTTTTGCTCAATAAGGTAAAAGACGAGGTTCGTCATGATGCAGCTATAATGATTAAGGAAATTGAAGCTCAGGCAAAGGAAGAAGCGCAGAAGCGCGCAAAAGAAATTATTTCATATGCCATACAAAAATGTGCAGTAGATCAAGTTGCAGAAACAACGGTATCTGTAGTTGCATTGCCAAGTGATGAAATGAAGGGGAGAATCATCGGCAGAGAAGGCAGGAATATTAGAGCATTAGAAACTCTTACCGGTGTAGACCTTATTATTGATGATACTCCTGAAGCAGTTATCCTTTCCGGATTTGATCCTATTAGACGACAAGTAGCTAAAATTGCCTTAGAAAAACTGATTTTAGACGGAAGGATCCATCCTGCAAGGATTGAAGAAATGGTTGAAAAGGCCCAGAAAGAAGTGGAAAATACCATACGTGAAGAGGGCGAAAAGGCCACATTTGATACCGGCGTTCACGGTCTTCACAGCGATCTTATAAAATACCTTGGAAAACTATACTACAGAACAAGTTACGGTCAAAATGTGCTCCATCACTCTATAGAGGTTGCACATCTTGCCGGCGCTATGGCTGCAGAGTTAGGCGTGGATGTAAAACTTACAAAGCGCGCAGGTCTCTTGCATGACATAGGAAAAAGCGTAGATCAGGAAACAGAAGGTCCTCACGCCTTGCTTGGAGCTGAGCTTGCTAAAAAATACGGAGAATCTAAAGAAGTAATAAATGCTATAGCAGCACATCATAGCGATGTGGAGCCGGAAACTGTTGAGGCTATATTAGTTCAAGCGGCAGACGCTATATCCGCTGCAAGACCCGGAGCAAGAAGAGAAACTTTGGAAGCTTATATAAAGCGTTTGGAAAAGCTTGAAGAAATAGCGAATTCTTTTGCAGGTGTGGAAAAATCTTATGCAATTCAAGCGGGACGAGAAATTCGAATTATGGTTAAGCCTGAAGATGTAGATGATTTAGGCGTTTTAGAAATTGCGCGGAATATTGCTAAAAAAGTCGAAGATGAGTTAGAATATCCGGGTCAGATTAAGGTAAATGTAATACGAGAAACTCGAGTTACAGAATATGCAAAATAATTAAGTGCGCGTTTTGCGCACTTTTTTACAACTTATAGATAAAAAGCCAGGAGCTGAACTTATTGAAACCACTTAGAATTTTAATGATAGGAGATATTGTGGGCAGGCCCGGAAGGACAGTTATCTATGAAAAATTATCTTTTTTAAAAAGGAAATACGAGATAGATTTTACCATAGCAAACGGTGAAAACGCAGCAGGCGGCAACGGAATAACTGAAAAGGTCGCACAAGATCTCTTTATAAGCGGCATAGATTTTATGACAACAGGAAACCATATATGGGATAATAAGGATGTATTTAATTTTATAGATTCTGAAGAAAGAATAATCAGACCTGCTAATTATCCTGCAAGTCCGGGCAAAGGTTATCAAATAGCTAGAATCGGACAAAATTGCAAGATTGGTATTTTGAATATTTCAGGTAGAACATTTATGCCTCCTCTTGATTGTCCTTTCAGAACTGCGGATAAAATAATTAATGAAATAGCTAAAGAAACAAAAATTATAGTGGTAGATTTTCATGCTGAAGCTACCTCAGAAAAGATCGCTATGGGCTGGTATCTTGATGGCCGTGCATCTCTAGTTGTTGGGACACACACACATGTACAGACAGCTGACGAAAGAATCCTGGAAAATGGCACTGCATATATAACAGATATAGGTATGACCGGTCCTATAAATTCCGTCATAGGTGTGGAAAAAGACAAGGTATTATACAAATTTCTTACACAAATGCCGGTAAGATTTGAAGTTGCCGGAGGGCCCTCCGAAATAAATGGCGTAGTTGCGGATATAGATAAAAATACAGGGCGAGCTTTGAGAATTCAACGAATTAAGGAATAAATATTTAAATTAAAATATTTCCTCAAAAGTTTTAAAAAAAACAAGGACTTTTTATAAAAATATAGAATAAAGTATTAAAAGCAAATCATGCAGGGAGGAATTAAACAATGGAAGTGTTAAAGGTATCAGCTAAGTCCAATCCTAATTCGGTAGCAGGAGCTTTAGCAGGTGTTTTAAGGGAAAAAGGCGGTGCCGAAATTCAAGCGGTTGGCGCGGGAGCTTTAAACCAAGCAGTAAAGGCCGTAGCTATAGCAAGAGGATTTGTAGCACCTAGCGGGGTTGATTTAATTTGTATCCCAGCTTTTACTGACATTGAAATTGACGGTCAGGAGAGGACAGCCATAAAGCTGATCGTTGAACCGCGTTAAAATTCAAGTTTAAAAAGCGGGTAACAATTTTTAAAAAAGTTTACGACATTCAGCTTTAATCAGTTGAATGTCGTTTTCTGTTTAGGGGGCAAATGTACTCATGTATGTAGATCTTCATGTACACACAACATTTTCAGATGGCTTGCTTGCGCCACAGCAAGTAGTAAAAAAAGCCTTTGAGCTTAAGCTAAAAGCAGTAGCTATTACAGACCATGATACTGTCAAGGGAATACAGCCGGCACTAGACGCAGCCAAATCTTACAAAGATATAGAAGTAGTGCCGGGAATTGAGTTTAGTACGGAATATTTTGGTGAAGAAGTTCATATCCTTGGGTATTATATTGACTTTTGCGATAAAAATTTAAACGAATTCCTGACAGATTTACAAGAAGGTCGCAAAAAAAGGATATACAAAATTGTTTCTAAGCTTCAATCTCTTGGGATTGATATTTTTGAAGATGAAGTATTCGCAAAATCAAAAGGTGCGTCCATAGGCCGGCCCCATGTAGCAATGGTGCTTTGCGATAAGGGATATGTAAATTCTATCGAAGAAGCCTTTGAAAAGTATTTAAGTAAAGATGCTCCTGCTTATGTGCCAAAGGAAAAAATAACTCCATTTTACGCCGTAGATTTAATATATAAAAAGCACGGTATACCTATATTGGCGCACCCAGGCCTCTTAAAAAATAAAAATATTGTAAGCGAATTAATTTCATATGGTATTAAAGGAATAGAGGTGATTCATAAAGATCACACAAAAGAAGATATCCAGCTGTATGCTAAATTGGCTAAAGACAATAATCTGCTTTTGACAGGGGGCTCAGATTCTCACGGAGAAACACCCCTTCTTTTAGGGAGTTTCAATGTGCCGGTAGAGTATTTTTATAAGTTAAAGGAAATGAAAGACAGGAGCGATGATCATCTTGATTGAAAAACATATAAAAATCATTATTGATGAAAAGGCTTGTAAAAAGTGCGGTTTGTGTATAGCCTTTTGTCCTAGAAAGGTTTACGTCTCATCTGAAGACGGCAGGCCGGCAGTTGCCAGATTAAGCGCTTGCACTAATTGCAAGTTGTGCGAACTTAGATGTCCGGATTATGCTATAGTAGTCGGAGGTGAAGATGATGAATAACAAAGCAATACTTATGCAAGGTAATGAAGCTTGTGTAGAAGGAGCCATAACTGCCGGTATGCGCTTTTATGCCGGATATCCCATAACTCCATCTACTGAAATTGCTGAATTATGTGCAGAAAGGCTGCCTCAAGTCGGAGGAAAATTTATTCAAATGGAAGATGAACTTGGAAGTATGGGAGCAGTAATAGGGGCATCTCTTACAGGCGTAAAATCTATGACTGCAACTAGCGGCCCTGGATTTTCTCTAAAGCAAGAAAATATAGGATTTGCATCTCTTACTGAGGTGCCGTGCGTTATAGTAGATGTGCAGCGAGGGGGACCGAGCACAGGCTTGCCCACATCTCCTGCCCAGGGTGATGTTATGCAGGCCAGGTGGGGAACTCACGGAGACCATCCTATAATAGTCATTTCACCCTATTCTGTAAAGGAAACCTATTATATGGCAATAAGAGCTTTTAATCTTTCCGAAAAGTACAGGGTGCCTTGTATTTTACTTATGGATGAAGTTGTAGCTCACATGAGAGAAAGAGTTGAGCTAGATGATATTAAGAACGTAGAAATAGTCAACAGAAAAAGATTTAAAGGTTCACCTCTTCCGTATAAACCTTATATGGATTATGATGGGGATAAAATTCCTCCAATAGTAGATTTCGGTAAGGGAGTTCCTTTTCATGTAACTGGTCTTATTCATGATGCTTCAGGATTTCCGTCTACGAATCCTGCTGTTACAAAAGAACTGATTTCAAGACTGATGAGCAAAATATATGATAATCTAGATGATATCATAGACTATGAAAATGTTTATACAGATGATGCAAAAATAGTTATAGTCACTTTTGGTTCCACTGCTCGTTCAACATTGCAGGCAATAAAGGTCTTAAGGCAAGAGGGTTTGAAAGTCGGCATGCTGAGATTAAAAACAATCTGGCCCTTTGCCAGTAAGGCTATTTTAGAACTTGTCAATACTTCTGTAAAGCACCTAATAGTAGCTGAAATGAATTACGGTCAGCTCATACAAGAAGTTAAGGCCACTGCCGAAGGCGCATTTAAAGTTGATGGTCTTAACAAATACAGCGGTGAATTAATAACTCCATGGGAAATAATTGATAAAGTTAAGGAAGTGGCCAAAGATGCGTAAGGAATTAGAAAAGTATTTCAGAACAGATAAACTTCCTCATATATGGTGCCCAGGCTGTGGCAATGGCATCATAATGGGTGCTGTTGTAAGAGCTATTGATAATCTAAAGCTCAACCAAGACAAAGTATGCATCGTATCCGGTATAGGCTGCTCATCTAGAGCGACGGGTTATTTAAATTTTAATACGCTTCATACTACTCATGGAAGAGCGCTGGCATTTGCTACCGGCATTAAAATGGCAAATCCGGACCTTAAAGTTATAGTTCTTACAGGTGATGGAGATTGCTCCGCCATAGGCGGCAACCACTTTATTCATGCAGCCAGGAGGAATATAGATATTACTACGATAGTTTTTAATAACAATATATACGGAATGACCAGCGGCCAATATTCTCCAATGACGCCAAAAGGTGCATATGCTACCACAGCTCCCTATGGCAACATTGACAGAAGCTTTGATTTATGCAAACTGGCTGAGGCCGCAGGCGCTACTTATGTAGCAAGAGGAACTGTTTATCATGTTCCTCAATTAATAAAATTAATAGAAAAGGCAATAAATCACGATGGCTTTTCGGTAATAGACGCCGTAGCTATATGCCCAACATATTTTGGCCGCAAAAATAAAATGGGTTCTCCTGCTGCTATGATGGAAAATATCAGAGATCTTTCTGTCACAGTCAAAACGGCCGCAAAACTTTCTAGTCAGGAGCTTTCAGGCAAAATCGTCATTGGAGAGTTTTATGAAGAAAGCGCACCTGAATATACCAAGGAATATGCTAAGGTCATCGAAAAAGCTCAAGGGGGAACCAAAAATGAGTGACACAATAGAGATACGATTGAGCGGCTCAGGAGGCCAAGGACTTATCTTAGCCGGAATCATACTTGCTGAGGCTGCAATATTAGACGGGAAAAATGCAGTACAGACCCAGTCTTACGGTCCGGAAGCTCGCGGCGGCGCAAGTAAAGCTGAAGTAATAATTAGCGATGAAGAGATTTACTATCCTAAAGTTTCAAATCCTGATGTTTTTCTAGCCCTGACTGAGGAAGCAATGACAAAATACGTCAACGATGTAAAAGAAAACGGTCTCCTTATAATAGATTCAACTATGAAACCCCCTAAAGATTTTTTAAATGTTCTTAGCGTTCCTATATTAGAAACTGCTCAAATAAAAGTAGGCAGAATAATCGTTGCAAATATTGTAGCACTCGGAGTCCTGACAGAAGCTACAGGTGCTATATCAAGGGAAGCAATTGAAAAAGCGGTACTTGACAGGGTGCCAAAAGGCACAGAAAAAATTAATAAAACCGCTTTACAGGAGGGGTTTCAACTGATAAAATTGAAATAAATTTTTTAATCTAAACATGAAAGGGGTTTTCGTTATGCCCGAAACAAATTTAGTTGAATCCGTTCAAAAGGAGATTAAACTGGCATGCGACAAACTGGGCCTTGACAAATCCTATTATGAACTGCTCAAAGAGCCTGAAAAGGTGCTTGTAGTTCAAATTCCCGTAAAAATGGATGATGGTTCAGTAAAGATGTTTACCGGCTATAGATCTCAGCACTGTTCTTTTATGGGGCCTGTAAAAGGCGGATTTAGGTATCATCCGGATGTGTGTCTTGATGAAGTTAAAAGTCTTTCAATGTGGATGACATTTAAGTGCAATGTGGTCGGTATACCTTATGGAGGAGCTAAAGGCGGAGTCTGCTGCAATCCTGCCGAACTTTCAAAAGGAGAGCTGGAAAGACTGACAAGAGGTTATGTAAGAGCGATTAGTTCAATTATAGGACCTGAAAAAGATATCCCCGCTCCCGACGTCAACACAAACCCCCAAATCATGGCTTGGTTTATGGATGAATTTAGTAAGCTGAAAGGTTATACTGTTCCCGGCGTAGTAACCGGAAAACCTGTGCCATTAGGAGGTTCTTTGGGAAGAACCCAGGCAACTGGATATGGAGTGACTGTGGTAATTAAAAAAGCATGCGAGAAGCTCAACTTAGATATGTCTAAAATTAAAATAGCCCTCCAAGGCTTTGGCAATGTAGGCGGTTACACAGCACTCTTTTGTAAAGAGCTTGGAGCAAAAATAGTTGCTGTGGCAGGTAAGGATTATGTGCTGTATGATGAAAATGGTCTTGATGTAGAAAAACTTTTCGACTACAAAGCTAAATACGGAAGTGTTAAGAACTATCCGGAAGTAAAGAGAATAAGCCTTGATGAATTCTGGGCACTTGATGTAGATGTATTAGTTCCATCAGCACTGGAAAATGCAATAGACAAAGATGTTGCTCCTAAAATAAAAGCTAAAGTTATAGTTGAAGGCGCAAATGGTCCAACTACTCCGGAGGCTGATAAAATCTTAGAAGAAAAAGGAATTTTGGTATTTCCTGATATCTTAAGCAATGCCGGTGGCGTTACTGTATCCTATTTTGAATGGGTTCAAAACTTGATGAACTTTTACTGGACTGAAGAAGAAGTTATACAAAGATTAGATTCATTAATGGTTAAGGCCTTCGACAATGTTTATGATATGCATTGCAGTTTAAATGTTACTTTAAGACAAGCGGCATATTTGGCAGCTATTAATCGAATTTCGGAGACTATAAGACTTAGAGGATTAATATAAACAATACAGCAAAGCAAGCACTATCTCTGTTTGTACAGCAGGGGTAGTGCTAATTGCTAAATAAATGCTACTGTTAATATAGCAGTTTTGATGATTTGGTTTATTGCCTTTTTTTATAAAGTATTATACTATTAAATTTAAGAATAAAAATAAGGAGGAGGAATATCTTATGAAAGACAAAGACTCCTTCGAAAAACTTTTGGAATGCCAAAAGAAATGGGAAGAAAAAACGAGGAAGGCTTTGGAGAAAAGGCCGGAAAGATGTGATAATTTTTACACGAATTCCGGAATAGAGATTAAAAGATTGTATACAGAATTAGATATGCAGGATTTCGATTATTTAGAGGATTTAGGATTTCCGGGAGAATTTCCTTACACGCGCGGGATATATCCTACCATGTACAGAGGTCGCCTCTGGACTATGAGACAGTATGCAGGATATGGAACTGCCGAGGAATCTAATAATAGATATAAATTTTTACTTTCACAGGGTCAAACAGGACTTAGCGTGGCCTTTGATCTGCCCACTCAAATGGGATACGATTCAGATCACCCTCTATCTCAAGGAGAAGTAGGTAAAGTTGGTGTTGCAATTGACTCCCTAAAAGATATGGAACTCTTATTTGATGGAATTCCATTAGATAAGGTAAGCACATCAATGACGATAAATGCTCCTGCTGCCGTGTTGCTTGCTATGTACATAGTTCTTGCTCAAAATCAGGGTGTGCCATTAGAGGAGCTTTCAGGAACTATCCAAAACGATATACTAAAGGAATATATAGCTCGAGGCACCTATATTTTTCCTCCAGAACCTTCAATGCGCCTAATAACGGACATATTTGAATTTTGCTCGCGTTACATGCCAAAATGGAATACTATAAGTATTAGCGGTTATCACATCAGAGAGGCAGGTGCTACAGCCGTTCAAGAAGTAGCGTTTACTCTCTCTGACGGCATAGCTTATGTCGAAGCTGCTATAAAAGCCGGCCTTGCGATAGATGATTTTGCCCCAAGACTTTCATTTTTCTTTAATGCCCATAATGATTTGTTCGAAGAAGTTGCAAAATTTAGAGCCGCAAGGAGACTGTGGGCAAAAATAATGAAAGAAAGATTTAATGCCCAGAACCCCAGTTCAATGATGCTCAGATTTCATACACAAACTGCAGGTTCTACTTTGACGGCTCAGCAGCCTGACAACAATATCGTAAGAGTAGCTATTCAAGCTTTATCGGCGGTTCTTGGCGGCACTCAATCTCTTCATACAAACTCTCGGGATGAAGCCCTTGCATTACCCTCTGAAGATTCTGTAAGGATAGCCCTGCGCACTCAGCAGATATTAGCTCATGAAAGCGGGATTACTGAAACTGTGGATCCTCTTGCCGGTTCTTATTATATAGAAAATCTTACAGATATGATTGAAGAAAGCGCAAACAAGTATATTGAAAAAATCGATAAAATGGGCGGAGCAGTAAAAGCTATAGAAAATGGCTTCATGCAGCAAGAAATACAGGATAGTGCCTACGACTATCAAATGGCGATAGAATCAGGAAATCGCATAGTAGTTGGCGTGAACAAATATCAAATTGAGGAAGAGCCGCCTCGAGGTTTGTTAAAAGTTGACCCTGCAGTAGCAAGGTTTCAAATAGAAAAATTAAGGGAACTTAAGGCATCAAGGGATAATTCAAAGGTTAGTGAGGCTTTAAATAACCTAAAAGACTGCGCTAAGACTTGCAAAAACCTAATGCCGCCAATAATAGAATGTGTTAAAGCCTACTGCACTTTAGGTGAGATATGTGACGCACTGCGCAGTGTGTTTGGCGAATACAAGGCTTCTATAAACATATAAAGAGGGTGATTTTTTGGCAAGTTCAAAACCCATACGGGTCCTAGTAGCAAAACCCGGTCTTGATGGCCATGACAGGGGAGCAAAGGTTGTTGCACGAGCACTCCGCGACGCAGGTATGGAGGTTATTTATACAGGCCTTAGGCAAACTCCCGAACAAATAGTAGAATCTGCTATCCAAGAAGATGTAGATGTCATAGGGCTTTCGATCCTTTCCGGTGCTCACAACGTTATTTTCCCTCGCATAATGGAGCTTTTAAAAGAAAAGAATGCTCTTGACATTATGGTTATTGCAGGTGGTGTTATACCTGCAGAAGATATTCCCTACCTAAAGGAAATAGGCATCAAAGAAATATTTACTCCAGGCACACCTACCTCTAAAATAGTAGAGTTTATTAAAGATAATGTTAAAAAAGATTAGATAATAGAGAAGGCTCACTTTATGGATATAGTAGATGGAATTTTAAAAAAAGATAAGCGAAGTATTGCAAAAGCAATTACTCTCATAGAAAGCGAGCCTGAAAAGGCTTTTGATATATTAAAAGAAATATATAGATTTACCGGAAAAGCTTTGGTTTTAGGAGTAACTGGTCCTCCCGGCGCCGGTAAAAGTACATTGATATGCCAGCTTGCAAAAAGGTTGCGAGAAAAAAATAAAACAGTTGGGATTCTTGCAGTAGACCCTACCAGTCCTTTTACGGGAGGCGCAATCCTAGGGGACAGAATAAGAATGCAGGAACTTACAAAAGATGAAGGGGTATATATTAGGAGCATGGGCACCAGAGGAAGACTCGGCGGGCTTGCCCATGCCTGTTTTGACGCAGTAAAAATCCTTGATGCTGCCGGAATGGATTATATAATAGTAGAAACGGTGGGTGTCGGACAGTCAGAAGTAGATATAATAAGTCTAGCTGATATCGTAGTATTAGTGCTTGTGCCGGGAATGGGCGATGAAGTCCAAGTAATAAAAGCGGGTATCATGGAAATCGGAGATATATTTGTAGTAAATAAAGCAGATTTAGATGGGGCAGACCGCCTTGTAAGCCAAATAAAAATGAACCTTGAACTTTCTTATGCTAAAAATTCTTTTGTTCCTCCAATTTTAAAGACTATTGCCCATACCGCCTTTGGAATAGAGGAGCTTGAGCTTGCCATAAACCAAGTATATAATATACTAATGGGCACAAACATGCTTTATGGCAGGCGTAAGGACCATTTAAAACAGGAGCTTCAAGAATTAGTCTATGAGATTTATATAGATAAAATTAAAAATAGATTTTCTGCAGAACTTGAGGTATTTACTGAAAAAATATTAAACAGAGAAACTGATCCTTATTCGGCAGCTCATATCATATTATCAAGAATGGAGGGAGAATATTCTAATGATAGAAAAAATTGACCATATCGGCATAGCAGTAAGCAATATACAAGATGCAGCAAAATTTTATACAGAAGCTCTAGGCCTTAAAGTCTCTGAAATTGAAACAGTTGAGGAACAGAAAGTAAAAACTGTAGGGATTTTATTAGGCGATACGCGTATAGAGCTTTTGGAGCCATTGGGCGCCGAAGGCCCCATTGCTAAATTTATAGAAAAGCGCGGTGAGGGCATTCAACATATAGCTTTAAAAGTTGATGATATAAAAGCACAGTTAGATGATTTAAAGCAAAAAGGTATCCGCCTGATAGATGAAGAACCAAAAATGGGAGCAGGCGGTGCTAAAATTGCATTTATTCATCCCAAAAGCACAAATGGCATTTTAATCGAATTATGCGAACGATAAGGAGGCAGAGCAAACAACAATGGAAAACATTGAAGCAAAAATCAAGGCGCTTGAGCAAAAACGAAAAGAAATAGAAGCAGGTGGTGGGGAAAAACGCATACAAAAACAGCATGAAAGCGGTAAGCTTACTGCAAGAGAAAGAATAGAGAAACTTTTAGACAAAGACAGTTTTGTCGAAATTGATGCATTCGTTGAACACCGCTCTATTCAATTCGGCATGCAAAATACTAAAGTTCCTGCAGAAGGTGTTGTCACAGGCTACGGAACAATTGACGGACGATTGGTTTTTGTATTTGCCCAGGACTTTACAACAATGGGCGGATCCCTTGGAGAAATGCATGCGGCAAAAATTTGCAAAGTAATGGATATGGCTCAAAAGACAGGGGCACCATTTATCGGTCTTAACGATTCCGGAGGTGCAAGGATTCAGGAAGGTGTAGATGCGTTAAAGGGATTTGGGGAGATCTTTTACCGAAACACTATGTCTTCAGGCGTTATACCTCAGCTTTCCGTAATATTAGGTCCATGTGCAGGCGGCGCCGTATATTCTCCCGCCCTTACAGACTTTGTGTTTATGGTTTCAGGTATAAGCAAAATGTTTATAACGGGCCCCCAGGTAATAAAGGCAGTAACAGGAGAAGAAGTAAGCGATGAAGAATTGGGAGGTGCTGCGGCCCACAGCCAAAAAAGTGGAGTCGCACACTTTATAAGTAGTAGTGAAGAGGAATGCTTTGAACAAATAAAAAAACTTCTATCATACATACCTTCCAACAATCTAGAGGATCCTCCTTATAAGAAAACAGATGATCCTTCAACACGGATGGTGCCAGAATTAAACGATATAATACCGATAGATCCAAATAAGCCTTATGACATCAAGGATATAATAAGACATATAGTTGATAATCAAGAGTTTCTTGAAGTTCAGCCGATGTATGCTCAAAACATCGTAACATGTTTTGCAAGGCTTGCAGGCCACAGTGTGGGGATTATTGCAAATCAGCCTCGCTATCTTGCCGGATGCCTTGATATAGATGCATCAGATAAAGCTTCGAGGTTTATTCGTTTTTGTGATGCATTTAATATACCCCTCATTACTTTTACTGATACTCCCGGCTATCTTCCTGGCGTTGCCCAAGAACAAGGAGGAATTATAAGGCATGGGGCAAAACTTTTATATGCATATTCAGAAGCCTCTGTTCCAAAGCTTACTGTTATCACCAGAAAGGCTTATGGCGGTGCGTATATAGCTATGTGTTCCAGACATCTTGGAGCAGATCAAGTGTTTGCATGGCCTACTGCCGAAATAGCAGTAATGGGTCCTGACGGAGCTGCAAATATAATATTTAAAAAAGAAATTGAAAGCTCTGATGATCCCATTGAAACAAGGAATCAGAAAATAGAAGAATATAGGAATAACTTTGCAAATCCATTCCAAGCTGCATCTCGGGGTTATGTAGATGATGTAATAGCTCCTGCTGCAACCAGAACAAAACTTATATCAGCTCTAGAAATGCTAATATCAAAATCTGAGACAAGGCCGGCCAAAAAACACGGCAATATTCCTGTATAAGGAGGCATAACCATGACGACTTTACAAATAATTACTGAATCTTTAAAAACCACGCTATTTGGCATGGGCCTTGTAATACTTACGCTCTATGTATTATCGATTATTTTACAGCTTTCAAGGATAGTTTTTTACCCTGCAGCAAGTTTAAAAAGGGCAAAAATTTCTCAGATAGAAGCATCTGCCGAGGTAAAAGAGGAGAATTTTGTCGATGAAGTTATTAATGGCAAAACACAATCTGAGAATCTGCAAGATGATTCCGAGCTTATCGCAATAATTACTGCTGCAGTTGCTGCTTATTTGGAAACTTCCACCATAAACCTTAAGGTAAATTCAATACGCCAGATTCATCAAAAATCCCCAGTATGGGCTGTAACTTCTCGAATCGAGAACACAAGAAGCCACATAGTCCATGACATAAAGAAAGGAGAAATCTGCAAATGAAAAAATATAAGATAACTGTCGAAGGAAAGACTTACGAAGTTGAAGTCGAGGAAGTGGGCGTAAAAAATGTTCAAGATGAGCTAGGAAACAAAAAGCAAGAATCTATTAATACAGCACAAATATCTCAAGAAACAGCTAAACCTAAAGCCAAGCCCGCTTCTTCAAAAGCCTCAGGCGCACAAAAAATAGTGGCTCCAATGCCAGGCACCATCCTATCTATTAAGAAAAAACCCGGTGATGTGATAAAAAAAGGTGATGTAGTTATGGTGCTTGAAGCCATGAAAATGGAAAATGAAATCCTGGCTCCGGAAGATGGTACAGTAGTCTCCATTGACGTAGTGGAAGGCTCATCAGTAAATACCGGTGATCTGCTTGCAACTTTTGAATAAAACACAAAATTAGCATCAATGGAGTGATGGATGTGCTTGATAAAGCAATAAATTTTTTTGCCGGAACCGGCTATGCAAACCTAACCTTTCAGCAAGCCATAATGATAGGGATAGCATGTTTTTTGCTCTATCTCGCCATAGGAAAAAAATATGAGCCGCTTCTTCTAGTGCCGATAAGCTTTGGAATGCTGCTTGCCAATATCCCTCAGGCAAATCTTATGGCAAAAGGCAACTTTCTTTATTGGATTTATAGAGGGGTGGAACTTGATATATATCCGCCGCTAATATTTATGGGAGTAGGTGCTATGACAGACTTCGGCCCGCTTATAGCATATCCCCAAAGTCTGCTGCTTGGAGCTGCTGCCCAGTTCGGCGTTTTTACGAGCTTTTTAGGTGCCGCGCTTTTGGGCTTTAATTTTAAAGAGGCTGCTTCCATAGGAATAATAGGTGGAGCAGATGGTCCTACAGCTATATTTCTTACAAGTAAGCTTGCTCCTCATCTCCTTGGAGCTGTAGCAATATCCGCTTACTCCTATATGGCTCTCGTGCCTATAATCCAGCCGCCTATTATGCGTGCCCTTACCACAAAGAAAGAGCGGGAAGTTACTATGGAACAGTTAAGACCTGTATCTAAAATTGAAAAAATCGTGTTCCCAATAGTAGTTACAATACTTGCCGGCTTTTTGGTTCCAAGCGCTGCAGCGCTTATCGGCTGCTTAATGTTAGGTAATCTTTTTAGAGAGTGTGGCGTAGTCGATAGATTGTCAAAGACCACGCAAAATGAACTTATAAATATTGTTACAATATTTTTAGGTGTGACTGTAGGCGCTACAGCAAACGCCGAAAATTTTCTCAGATGGGAAACTATCAAAATATTATTACTCGGACTTGCCGCTTTTGCAGTAGGAACTGCAGCGGGTATCCTTTTCGGAAAGCTTATGTACATTTTTTCAGGTGGAAAAGTAAATCCTTTGATTGGTTCCGCCGGAGTTTCAGCTGTGCCTATGGCGGCTAGAGTATCTCAGGTTGTGGCTCAAGAAGAAAAACCCGGTAATTTTATTTTGATGCATGCTATGGGACCGAATGTGGCAGGAGTTATAGGAACTGCAATTGCCGCAGGAATACTGCTTTCATTATATGGTGGATAAAATCGTCCGCCTAGGGTTTATAGGCTTTCCTGTAAAAAACCTAAATATAGTTAGTAAAGGGGAATTAAATTGCAGCAAAAGCAAGTTAGAATAACCGACACCATCTTAAGAGATGCTCATCAATCCCTTGTAGCAACTAGAATGAAAACAGACGAGATGCTGCCGGTAGCTGAAAAGCTTGATAAAGTTGGTTATTATTCTCTTGAAATGTGGGGCGGAGCTACCTTTGATACATGTATTCGCTTTTTAAACGAAGATCCATGGGATAGGCTTCGAAAATTGAGAAAGGCCATCAAGAATACCCCACTGCAGATGCTTCTTAGAGGTCAAAACCTTTTAGGTTATCATCATTACCCTGATGATGTTGTAGAGTTATTTATAAAAAAATCAGTTGAAAATGGTATAAATATCATTCGTATATTTGACGCATTAAATGATATACGAAACTTAGAAAAATCAATTGAGGTAACTAAGCAAGTGGGGGCACACGCTCAGGGAACAGTTGTTTATACTATAAGTCCTGTTCACAATAATGAGTATTATGTAAGCATGGCAAAGGAGTTAGAAAAATTAGGCGTTGACTCCATATGTATTAAAGATATGGCAGGCCTTTTGGCTCCATATGATGCTTATGAGCTGGTTTCCAAGCTAAAAAAGGAAGTAAGTGTCCCAATTCAACTTCACAGCCATTATACCAGTGGCATGGCTTCTATGAGTTATCTCAAGGCTATCGAAGCCGGAGTAGATGTAATAGATACGGCTTTATCGCCATTTGCTCTTGGCACATCCCAACCCCCAACGGAAACTATGGTAGCAGTGTTGAGAAACACACCCTACGATACAAAGCTTGATCTAGAGTATATTTCCAGTATTTCGGATTATTTTAAAGAAGTTAGAAGCCATTATAAAATCGACAGCATTATAACAATGGTGGATACAATGGTGCTCAATTATCAAATACCGGGCGGTATGCTTTCTAATTTAACCAGCCAATTAAAGGAACAAAATGCTTTAGATAAACTTCCTGAAGTGCTAAAAGAGGTACCGCGTGTAAGGGAAGATTTGGGCTATCCTCCGCTAGTCACACCTACAAGCCAAATAGTTGGCACGCAAGCAGTTGTCAATGTTATTACCGGGGAACGTTACAAAGTAGTTATAAATGAAGTTAAAAATTACGTAAAAGGGCTTTACGGCAGACCGCCGGCACCAATAAAAGAAGAAATAAAGAAGAAAATAATAGGAGATGAAGAAGTAATTGAGTGCCGACCTGCAGACTTGTTAGAACCGGCTTTAGATAAATACCGCAAAGAAATTTCCTATTATATGGAGCAAGAAGAAGATGTTTTGACATATGCATTATTCCCGCAAATTGCCCTTAAGTTTTTTCAAGAGCGTCAAGCCAAAAAATATAAGATTGACAGTAACCTAGTTCAAAAAGATAAATTTGACGTATATCCTGTATGAAGTAGCATATTATTTTATAACAAAAGCGGCTTTGAATTTTCCAACTTTCAAGCCGCTTTTAGTGGTTTAATATGAACTAGTGAATATCTTTAAGCGGTTCACTTAAACACCGCCATATGGTATAATATACCATAGCAATTTAAAATCAGTTTACAAAGAGGGACAAGGCTGTGCTTGAAAATGAAATAAAAAAGACACTTGCTGCTGATGAAATAAAGCTTCCGGAAATAGTAAAACTGCTTTTAGATTTAAAGATGGAATTTAACTTGAATGAAACTAATACTGATGACATTCTTCGCACATTAAGGCTCGATAATGACCAAGCTGTCAAAGAGAGGGATTACTTATATAAAAGACTGATAGAGTATACAAATAAGTGCAATAATTGTATGCTCTGCACCTTAGAAACCCATACTCAAAAAGTGCCCGGTGAAGGAGCCCTTAATTCCCCTTTAGTTTTAATCGGCGAAGGTCCGGGCTTTGATGAAGATAAAGAAGGACGTCCTTTTGTAGGAAAAGCAGGTAAGCTGCTTACAACTATTTTAGACAAATTGAATGTAAGCAGAGAAAAAGTCTATATAACAAATGTAATAAAATGTCGCCCTCCTCAAAACAGGACTCCGCTACAAAAAGAGATTAAAGCATGTTCTCATATATTAGAATTGGAATTATCTATAATCCAGCCCAAGGTAATAATCGCACTAGGTGCCGTGCCTTTTAACTATTTTAAACCCGGAAGCAGTATAATGAAGGAGCGGGGACAGTGGATAAATGTAAGGGATTATTGGATTATGCCTACCTTTCACCCGGCATACATTTTAAGGCAAGGCGGTAAGGCTTTAACTCAGGTTAAATGGTTGGTCTGGAGCGACTTTAATAAAGCCTTGGAAAAAGCAAAGGAACTTTGTCCTGAATATAATTACGCGGACCCATAAACTATTTTTGCAGTAAGGGTAAAGTAAGGAAGTGGTATTTATGAAGTACAAAATATTTACTTATGGATGTCAAATGAATATACATGATAGTGAAGTTATAGCAGGAGTGCTAGAAAAAGCAGGCTATGAGCCGTCAGAAACGCTTAAAGACGCAGATGTTGTTGTACTAAACACCTGCTGCATTCGAGAAAATGCCGAAAGAAAAGTTTATGGCAGAATTGCCCAACTTAAATACTTTAAGCAGCGAAATCCTAACTTTACTATTGCAATCTCAGGATGCATGGTTCAACAACCTCATGTGGTAGAATATATTTCAAAAAAGCTTCCTTATGTAGATATTCTTTTTAGCATTAAAAATGTTAATAAGCTGCCAGAGCTTATAGAGGAATGCAGGCGAATTGATTCAATAACGGCTGCTTTGGCCGGTAATTCTGATCTTGCTGAGAACCTTGAAGTAAAGCACACAAGCTCGATTAAAGCATGGGTGCCAATTACTTATGGCTGCAATAACTATTGTACTTATTGCGTAGTACCATACGTAAGAGGAAGAGAAGTAAGCCGCCTGCCGGAGGATATTCTAAGGGAAGTAAAAACGCTTGCCGATGAAGGATTTATGGAAATTAATCTTTTGGGGCAGAATGTAAATTCATATGGTAAAAATTTAGATAAGCCTTTTGATTTCCCGGAACTTTTAAGAAGGATAAACGAAATAGAAGGTATCGAGCGAATAAGGTTTATAACATCTCATCCGAAAGATCTGTCTGATGAACTAGTACTTGCAATGAAAGAATGCGAAAAAGTATGCGAACATATTCATTTACCGGTTCAGTCGGGAAGCAGTCGAATTCTAAAAAAAATGAATAGGCATTATTCACGAGAACATTATATAGAATTAGTAAATAAATTAAAGGATGCCATTCCGAATATTTCTATTACCACTGATATAATAGTAGGTTTTCCGGGAGAAACTGAAGAAGATTTTTTAGATACACTAGATCTGGTGAAAACCATAGAATTTGATTCTGCTTTTACTTTTATATATTCAAAAAGAATCGGAACCCCTGCAGCTCAAATGGAAGATCAGATAGATGATGAAATAAAGAAGGAGCGTCTAAAAAGGCTTATGGAACTGCAAGATTCCATAACGAAGCGGAAAAACAATGAATTAGTTGGAACTGTTCAAGAAGTTCTAGTTGAGGGAGAGAGCAAAAACGATGCTCAAAAACTCTCCGGCCGGACGAGAACAAATAAATTAGTAAATTTTGTCGGCCCAAAAGAATTAATCGGTCACCTTGCTGATGTAAAAATTACCGAGTCACATACCTGGTGTTTAATCGGCGAGGCTGTAAATTAATTTCTAAAAGGATTGTAAATTTTATGCAGAATAAAAAAGATTTATTAGTAGCTATAGTCGGTCCTACTGCAGTAGGCAAAAGCGAGGTTGCTATAGAAATTGCTCAAAAGATTGGTTCTGAGATAGTTTCTGCTGATTCTATGCAAATATACCGCTACATGGATATCGGGACAGCCAAACCCACAATAGAAGAAAGAGAATTGGTACCTCACCATATGATTGACATCGTATACCCTGATGAAGAATTTAGCGCTGCTGACTTTCAAAAAAGGGCAAAATCATGCATAAAATCAATATACCAGAACGATAAGATACCGTTAGTAGTGGGAGGTACAGGTTTTTATATAAACGCTCTGTGTTATGATTATACTTTTTCACCTGCTGGAAAAGACGAAAGTCTAAGGGAGCACCTAAAAAAGGAAGCTGAGGAAAAGGGAGTCGATTATTTATATAACCAGCTTGTACAAATTGATCCTGAAGCTGCAGCAAAAATTCATCCTAACAATTTAAGACGAATTATAAGGGCATTAGAGGTGTGCAAAACTACCGGTAAGCCCTTTTCATATTATGTAAAAATGACGAAAATGGGAAAAAGCCCTTATGATTTACTTATATTCGGCCTTACAATGCCCAGAGATGAACTTTATAGGCGAATAAACAAAAGAGTAGTTTCTATGATAGAAAAGGGCTTTATTGATGAAGTAGAAAAACTTTTAGAAATGGGCTATGATAAAAATCTAAAATCAATGCAAAGTTTAGGTTACCGTCAGATTATCCAGTATTTAGAAGGAAGACTTACTTTAGATGAGGCAATAGATTTGATTGCAAGAGATACAAGGCGCTATGCAAAACGGCAGTACACATGGTTTTTGCGTGATCAAAACATTATTTGGCTTGATATATTAGAACAGGGGAAAGAAAAGATCGCAGCAAAGATAATTGAAAGTATTGAAGGAAAAACGAGAAATACCTAGAATATTAAATACAAGTAAAAAAAATAATTGCAATCGATGCGAAAGGAGAACGAAAATGGCAAAAGCTCAAATAAATCTTCAAGACAATTTTCTAAATCAAATTCGAAAGGACAATATCCCAATAACCATATATATCTAGTAAACGGCTTTCAGTTAAAGGGTGTAGTAAGAGGTTTTGATAATTTTACAATTGTGTTAGAATCCGACAATAAGCAACAATTAGTCTATAAACATGCAGTTTCAACTATAGCACCTTCAAAAACGGTAAATATTAATCTAAATCAGCTAATAGAACAGGAAAAAGAAAGCTAGATCTAAAAACGAGTGTTGAGTAAGATAACTATTGGATAAGTATTGCAATCTTGCCTTGTGGTTTGCAATACTTATTCTTTTGCATACTTTTTATAAAGGGGAATATAATAAGGTGAAACATGTATTTAATGAAGCAGATAAAATTGCAATGGAAAATTATGGAATAGATGCTGATATTATTGAAAAAACAAGAAAAATAGAAGAAGAGATTGCTCCGATATTTGCAGCAATTGAAGAAAACGTTGAATTTAACCAAATAAAGGTTTTAGATGCTATGCGCAAGTCTTCGCTTAGCGATTATCACCTTACAGATTCGACGGGGTATGGATACAATGATATGGGGAGGGAAGCCATAGAAGAGATTTTTAAAAGCATTTTCAGGGCCGAAGATGCTCTTGTAAGACCTCAAATAATATCCGGCACCCATGCAATTACTTTATGTCTTTTAGGGGTATTAAGACCATATGATGAGCTTTTAAGCGCAACAGGTGCGCCGTATGATACTCTTGGAAGTATAGTTTATGGAAAAAATTGCGGCTCTTTAGCGGATTATCGGATAGGGTATAGGGAAGTAGACTTAAAAGACGGTAAACCTGATTTCGAAGCAATTAAAGATTGCATAACATCAAAAACTAAAATGGTACTGATTCAGCGATCAAGGGGCTACAGTTTAAGGCCATCTTTAAGTGTAGATACTATTCAAGAGCTTATCTCTTATATTAAAGGTTTGAAAAGCGATATAATTTGTTTTGTTGATAACTGCTATGGGGAACTTGTAGAGACGCGAGAGCCGATAGAAGTAGGAGCTGATTTATGTGCCGGCTCGCTGATAAAAAATCTTGGCGGCGGAATAGCGCCTACCGGAGGATATGTAGTAGGAAAAAGTGAGCTTATAAAGCAGTGCTTTTATCGACTGGCAGCTCCCGGACTTAATAAAAATTGCGGTCCATCTATTTTTACAAATCGTCTGATAGCCCAAGGGATTTTTTACGCACCAATGGTAGTAGGAGAAGCTGTAAAAAGTGCAGTTTTTACCTCTAAAATCATGGAAGATATGGGATTTAAGGTTTATCCAAAATACAGCGATAAGCGAACCGATATCGTAACTGCTATTGAGTTAGGTAGTAAGGACAAACTGATTAATTTTTGTCAGGGAATACAAAAAGTAGGTCCTGTAGACTCTCACGTAAAACCTGAGCCATCTGAAATGCCGGGATATAATCATAAGGTAATTATGGCAGGAGGAAGTTTTATACAAGGTTCTTCGATTGAGTTTAGCGCTGATGCTCCTCTTAAGGAACCTTATATCGTGTATGTTCAAGGAGGTATAAACTTTTTTCAGGCAAAACTTGGAATTTTAAGCGGTCTTCAAGCTTTGAGAAATCTTTAAAAACTAAAATCACTGCTAAAACTTTCTATAAAGGCCTATTACTTTACCTAATATGCGAAGACTGCTTACTATTATAGGTTCCATAAAAGGATTTTCAGGTTGAAGTCTAAAATGATTCTCTTCTTTATAAAACCTCTTTATAGTTGCTTCATCTTCAATAAGAGCAACTACAATATCACCGTTTTCCGCAGTAGTTGTTGATTGCACTATAACATAATCGCCGTCTAAAATTCCGGCACCTATCATGCTATCGCCTTTTACAAGTAGCATAAATACATTATCATCGCTAGTTGGTATCATTTCTTTAGGGAAAGCAAAAAACTCCTCAATATTTTCTTGAGCGAGAATAGGCAGACCTGCTGTGACTTTTCCAACAAGGGGTATTTTAACTACATTATTGTTGCTTACAGATGTATATGGAGAATTTGCATCTGTAACTTCAATAGCCCTTGGTTTTTGCATTTCACGCTTAATATAACCTTTTTTCTCTAGTTGAGTAAGGTAGCCATGGACTGTAGCAGTGGATTTCAAATTAGTAGCTTTGCATATTTCACGAACGGAGGGAGGGTAGCCCTTTAAACTCGAATAGCTACATATATAATCAAGTATTTGTTTTTGCCGTGCAGTTAGATCATCCCACATGATTTTAAAAATCACTCCAAAAAAAGTTTACTTAAAAGTTTGCGTATATTAAGTATATTAACATTTATTATACCATATAAAAAGGCTGTAAACGCAAATTTAGCGGTTTTAATGAAGCTTTATCTCATAATAGAGGAGGGAGGAGGAATAATTAATTAAATACAACGTCCGATAATATATCTTATGTAAACTTGAGATAAAATTTATCAAAAAGTGCAAAACGCAAGCCAGATAAGGCCAGGAGCTTATAAGCTAGTAAAGATGTAGAAAATAATTTGCCTCTTTTTGTGGTTATTAAAAGAGGCAAATTATTTTATGTTTGTTTGAATGTAAAGGACATTATACACATTTTTAATAAATATTTAGTTTTAAAATGGCAGGGGAGACAGGACTCGAACCCGCAACCAACGGTTTTGGAGACCGCTACTCTACCAATTGAGCTACTCCCCTCGGTGACAATTTTTATTATACAATAATTTTTTTATAATGTCAAAGGAATATGCCTTTGGTATTCGTTCTATTTGTCTGTTAAACAAGTTTATTTGATTATATTGACGAAACTCTCAAGCCTATCAAGGCCTTCCTTGATATTCTCCATAGATGTGGCATACGATAATCTTATATATTCATCTGCTCCAAATGCCACCCCTGGGACAACAGCTACTTCGTATTTTTCCAGCAATACTTCACTGAAATCTGTAGAATTCTGAATTATCTTGCCTTGACATTCTTTCCCAAAGGTTTTTGAGATGTTTACAAATACGTAAAATGCTCCATTAGGCATATTGCAAGATAAATTGTTGATTTGATTAATTTTATTAACCATATATATTCTTCTATCTGAAAATTCTTTAACCATTTTTTCAATTGTTTCATGTCTTAGGGGATTTGTTAAAGCTTCAACGCTTGCTTTTTGGGCAATTGAATTTGGATTGGACGTAGCGTGACTTTGGAAATTTTCCATGGCTTTTATAAGCTGTTTAGGCCCCGCAGCAAATCCTATCCTCCACCCTGTCATTGCAAAGGTTTTTGACACTCCGTTTATAACTATAGTTCTATCGGCCATATCTTTGACTGCTGCAATGCTAGTGTGTTTTAATCCATCATATATCAATTTGTCATATATTTCATCTGATATAACAAAAATATTATGCTTCGCCGCAATTTCTGCTATTTGTTTTATATTTTCTTCAGGATAAACATTTCCACATGGATTATTAGGACTGTTTATAATAAGAACTTTAGTTTTGTCAGTTATATATTTTTCTAAAATTTCCGAATTAAGGATAAAATTATTATTTTCAGATGTTGGTACAAAAACAGGAACTCCTTCACACAATCTCACCATTTCTGGATAGCTTACCCAATAAGGAGCCGGAATTAAAACCTCATCTCCTGGGTTCAAAAGACAGTATAAAGCATTATAGACGCTGTGCTTTGCACCGTTTGACACCAATATTTGATCTGTGGCATAACTTACTCCGATTTCATCTTTGAAATAATTTGATACCGCCGACTTGAGTTCCTCAATACCCCCAACCGGCGTATATTTTGTAAAACCGCTATTAATAGCCGATACTGCCGCAGTCTTAATAAATTCCGGCGTATCAAAATCTGGCTCTCCTGCTCCAAATCCTATGATATTATGGCCTTCTTTTTTCATTTGCTTTGCCTTTGCATCCACGGCAAGAGTTGGAGATGGACTTATGCCCTGGGCTTTTTGTGAAATAATCAAATGCGTTACCCCCTCTACAAACTTTTAAGTATTTCTCTTATATTCTTCAAAAAAATGCAATTTCCTTCTAGGATTCTAAAAAAATTTAATTATCACGTTTCATAAATTGATATTGTAGCCATATCACCGTTTTTAGAAATACCTATAATAACCTTTTTGTTTTTTAGATTCTTATTTAAAAAATCTACTACTTTATATAATTCATCGCTATATGCCACTTCTTTTTTTGCGATTAGCTCAAGTTTACTTGCTTCTTTTTTTATGTCACTGCTTTCACTCATTTTACTCATTACCCCTCCCTACTCCATTTTCATCAGCTATCTCCAGATTCCAGCTTTCTATAGTATCAATTGCTTCATATTTTGTAAGATCCACATGCAGCGGGGTAACTGATACGTAATTATTTTTAACAGCCCAAACATCTGAACCTTTATCGTTCGTATTGTCAACAGGCTGGCCGCTTAACCAATAGTAAGCCTTGCCTCTTGGGTCGATGCGCCGGTCAAAGCTATTTACATACCTTATATTGCCAAGCCGTGTTATTGCTATACCCTTTATAATGCTTGGATCTGCTGGCGGTATATTGATATTCAGCAACATGTTTTCGGGCAGATTCTGGTTTATGATTTGTAATAGCAATTTACTTGCGATGCTTGCTGCGCTTATAAAGCAAAAATCATCTAGTTCATGTCCTGCAATTGATAATGCTATCGCAGGTATACCCGACATTGCAGCTTCGCTTGCAGCAGAAACCGTCCCTGAATATATAACATCTGTTGCAAGATTAGGTCCGCTGTTTATGCCCGATAAAACAAGGTCAGGTGTAAAATCAAGCAAAGCCTCAAGAGCTAGTTTCACACAGTCGGCAGGCGTGCCATTGATTTTCCACCCTGAAATCCCTGTATCAGGAATTATAACCCTATCAGCTCGCAACGGTTTGTGCATTGTTATTGCATGACTAATAGCGCTTCGCTCTCTATCAGGGGCTACTACCGCTATATTGGCTATTTTAGATATTTCTTCAGCAAGGGTTCTTAATCCTATGGAATTAATGCCGTCGTCATTCGTAATTAGTATATTCAAACTCTAAGCACTCCCAACTTAAAAAATTAATACAAAAAAGGCAGTTTTTCGATCTATTAAAATTAATCGACTGCCTAAGTTAACTATTCGGCATTAAAATACCGAGATTCATAATTTATTGTTGGTTTAAAACAGTTTTGCCTTTTATCCCTCTATTGAAATAGATAGAATTTCCGGCAGATTTCCTAAATAATATTAGTTATTGCTTCCATCTATCTTTATTTTACCTAGTATATCTGATATTCTATTAATTGTCAAGATAATGCTCTTGGCGTATCATAGCCATATGTAGGCCGATAATCGATAATAATAAAATGAATAAGAAGGGTGATACTTATGCGGCAAAACCAGTCTTCTAAAAATCCGGTATATGTAATAGGTCATAAAAATCCGGATACAGATTCTATATGCTCTGCCATTGCGTATTCATATTTCAAGAGAGAATATGATGGCATCAACGCTATCCCTTGCAAACTAGGCCCAATAAATAGGGAAACCGAATTTGTTTTAAACTACTTTAACATAGAAGAACCTATCTACATCGAAAACGTATATACTCAAATAAAAGACATAGATTATGAAAAACCACTATGCGCTAACATGGCTTGGCCAATGCTGGCCGCATGGCAGCTTATCCAAGACTCCGGAATAAGAACGATATGTGTTGTAGATGATAGTGATAAATTTATCGGTCTTGCCACCCTCGGTGATCTTGCAAAAGTTTATCTTTCACAAATGAATAATATAGAAAAATACAGTATACCTCTTAAAAACGCTGTAAGCGTTCTCTCTGGAGAAGTAATAAATAAAGGCAGCAACACCTTAGGGGGCAATATAATAGTTGCCACCATGTCTTTAGAAGAAGTTGTAAAGAGAATAAAATCCGGGGATACAATAATAGTCGGAGATAGGCCGCATATACAAAAAGCCGCTATAAAAAACAATGTAGGCACACTTATCATCGTTGGAGGAGCAAAACCTGACAATGAAACTCTAAATCTTGCTAAAGAACATCAAGTAAACCTTATATCAACTCCCTACAATGCCTTTGATGCCGTAAAGTGTATAAGCCAAAGTATTCCGCTATCATATATTATGAAATCTTCAGATATAGTTTCTTTTGGCGAGGAAGAATATATACACGAGATAACGAATACAATGTCTAAATATAAATATCGAAATTTCCCTATACTAGACAAATACGGCACTGTGTTAGGCCTTATCTCTAGAAGACATATATTAGAATATGAAGCCAAAAATGTAATACTCGTTGACCATAATGAATTTTCCCAAACAGTTGAGGGTATTAACGAAGCTGCTATTTTGGAGATAATAGACCATCACCGTCTTGGCGGAATTATTACTGATAAACCGATACTTTTTAAAAATCAGCCGGTAGGTTGTACATCTACTATCATATACGAAACTTATCAAAATGCCAAAATAACGCCGCCGCCGGAAATAGCCGGAATTATGTGTGCAGCTATATTATCTGATACACTGGTATTCAAATCTCCTACCTGCACCCCAAGGGACAAGAAGGCCGCCTTAAATCTGGCCGCCATAGCAGAAATTGATATCGAAGATTTTGCCGGTAGAATGTTTAAAGAAGGAACGGAACTACTTGATAAAAGTCCTGAAAAAATATTTTTTACAGACTTTAAGGAATTTCATGTAGATGAATTTAAAATAGGCGTAGGTCAAATAAATGTAATGAGTGATATAGGCGAACTTAAGAATGAAATACTTTCATTTATGAAAGACTTAAAAGAAAAAGGCGGATATGATATTTTACTTTTGATGCTAACGAACATAATCAAGGAGGGCTCTGAAATTTTATGGGTTTCAGATTACAAAAACGTAATTGAAAAGGCCTTTTCAATTGATATTAATGAAAACATCTTTTATCTGCCAGGTATCATGTCGAGAAAAAACCAGGTAATTCCACCTATTGTAAAGGCTGTAAAATTACTTAAAAAATAAAAGCAGGTTATAACCTGCTTCTTAATTTGCTTTAGTAACCAAAGATGATTTATTAAAATAATAAAAACCCTTGTTTAAAGGGTTATAATAGTCTTTAACATGGTGGGCCATCAGGGACTCGAACCCGGGACACCCTGATTAAGAGTCAGGTGCTCTACCAACTGAGCTAATGGCCCTTAAATTATGGTGGAGAGGGGTGGATTCGAACCACCGAAGGCACTGCCAGCAGATTTACAGTCTGCCCCCTTTAGCCACTCGGGAACCTCTCCATAGGTAAAATAGATATCTGGAGCCGACGATGGGACTCGAACCCGCGACCTGCTGATTACAAATCAGCTGCTCTACCAACTGAGCTACGTCGGCAAATGGTGGGCCCACTAGGACTCGAACCTAGGACCGACCGGTTATGAGCCGGTTGCTCTGACCAACTGAGCTATGGGCCCAGACGCAATTATTAGTATACATTATTTTTTTTATATCGTCAAGACTTTGTAGGGTGCTTTTTGCAGGATTTTTTAACAAAATCGCGGCAAACTATTTGATTGCGCGTTATTTATACCAAATTTATATAATCAATTATTTGTCCTGCCGGCAATAATCTTTTGGTAGAAGAAGTGCCTACGACTTGTAAATCCATACTTTTGAGGCATTATTATCTGCTCTGTGCTTCCTACAAAAAATATCCCATCATCCGAAAGGGCATCATAGAATTTCTTATATAGTTTCTCTTTTGCTTCTTCTGTAAAATATATCATCACATTTCTACACAATATTAAATCGCATTTAGAAGGAAATGGATCATTTAATAAATTGATTATCTTAAAATCCACTGATTTTTTGATTTTATCTTTTATAACATAATTATTGCCTTCTTTTGTAAAATATGTATCTAACATTTGTTTGGGGACATTGGCTACTTGTTTCGGTGTATAGATTCCCTCTTTTGCATCTTCTATAGCTTCTTTATCAATATCGCTTGCTATGATTACAGCTCTATTAAGCAAGTTCATTTTATCCAGCATCATAGCAAGTGAATAAGGCTCTTCTCCTGTAGAGCATGCTGAACTCCATATTTTTAATGTACTTTTACCTGATATAAGCTCAGGAATTATTTCCTTTTCCAAAATCTCCCACTGAGCAGGGTTTCTAAAAAATTCCGATACATTGATTGTTATGTAATTCAAAAATTCTCTTAAGTGTTCCTTGCTATGTATTAACTGTTTCAAATACGATTCGTAATTATCATGTCCGTTTCTTTTCTTAAGCGAATCTATTCTTCGTTTCATCTGTTTTTCTTTATAATTAGACAGGTCAATATTGCATATTTTCTTTATTTGTGCTGAAAATTCTTCATAATCCAACGAAAATCCTCCTCTGCCCTCTAATTGAAATGTGTTGTAATAATTATAGCAATATCTTCCTGATATGTAAAATCAAGCAAGTTTTAATTTTTTTGTTTATAAATAGAAAAAATGCGCGCCTTACTGCTCACGCATTTTTTCTGCTAGACATACACGAAAGAAAAATCTAGAGATTTTTTAATACTCAAAATATCTCCTACCTTTAAAAATTTATCGCCTTTACAGGCGCATCAAATAAACCTCTTTTGATTTCAGTAGCATCCATATGCTTTGCACAAAGTTTGTCTGCAATATAATTGCAAGCATCCCATGGATTTACTCGCTCACCACATGTGAAAACATCAACCGCAGCATATCCAAATTCGGGCCAGGTATGGATGGTGAGGTGAGATTCAGAAATTATAACCACACCGCTAACCCCTTGGGGGCTAAACTTGTGAAACGCAACCTCTCTTACCTCTGCTCCTGCTTCTAAAGCTGCTTTAACTAAAATTTCTTCAATTTCTTCAGCATCGTTTAGAATATTTGGATCGCAATCGTAGACTTCCGCCAATACATGGCGGCCTAAGTTTTTCATTTTTCCATCAATACCCCCTCTAAATTATTATTTTTAAATAACAATCAAATTAAATTGTAGCAGATTATCGCATTTTGTCAATAGAATCAGCTAAAATCCTTTGGTAATTGATGAAATACTGGTTTATCTGCAGTTAAGTTTTTATTCCTCGGTATTTTAACCAATGATATGTTTTCCCGTTGATAATTACAGGTCTTTGCTTTAGCTCTTCTAAATTCCTTGCTCCTGACATTGCCATAACGTATTTTATCTCTTTTTGTATTTCTATTATATATTTTTCCAAAGCTAGCGAACCTTTACTTAATAGAATATGAAGAAAATATCCTGCAAACCCTACCGCTTTAGCTCCCAGTGCCAAAGATTTTGCAGCATCTACACCGTTTTTAAGACCCCCTGATGAAATTACATCAACTTTATCTTGTGTGGCGTCAATTGTCTCTATTAAACTTATCGGAGTCGGTATTCCCCAGTTTCTAAGATGATATGATGCTTGAGATTTGCCTCTCATGCCTTCTATCTCAATAAAGTTTGTTCCACCTTTTCCACTTACATCTATAATTTTTACGCCACTTTCAGCCAGAATAAGTGCCTCTTCCTTGGCTATTCCAAAACCAACTTCTTTTACTATAATCGGAATATCTATGTTTTGGACTAAATTTGCTATATTATCTATTAAACCTGTAAATTTCTTTTGGCCTTCCTTCATTACAACTTCTTGAGGCACGTTTAAATGCAGCTGTATAGCATCAGCTTTTATCATTTCAATGGCTGATTTTGCTTCCTCGACAGAAGAATCGGCACTTAGATTTGCAAATACAACACCATCTGGGTTTATTTTTCTTACTATTTTAAAGCTGTCTACAGCATCTTTATTATTTAAGGCAATCTTTTGAGAGCCCACAGCCAATGCAACCTTTAATTTTTTTGCAATACCTGCAAGTTTGCCATTAATAATTTTTCCTTGGCTTGTTCCACCTGTTATTGCATTTATGATTATCGGATTTTCTAAATTTATGCTCTGTAGTTTTGTAGAAATATCAATACTTTCCATATCCACTTCAGACAAACAATTGTGCAAAATGGTTATATCATCAAATGCATTGCGCTTTAATTTTTTTTCTAGCAGCATGCCGTATTTTATATGCTCGTCTTTTCTTTGTTTCCTTTTATGTTCGTCCATTATATCCAAACCCCTAACTCCAATTTAAGATTCTTCGCCATGCTTGTAGCAAAAAATTTGGGGCTTTTTTGCCCCAAATTTTTAAAAGCTTCAGTGATTATTCTTTTTTATTCTCAAAAATGTCTCCTACCATTTCTCCAATTGTTATGCCTGTTATACCATTATCTTTGGGTTTTTCAAAGCTCTGCTTGCTTTCTTCTTTATTTAGCTCATTTTCAGCCTCTTTAATACTAAGGCTCATGCGCTTTTTCTCGGGATCGATTTCAAGGATTTTAACTTTAACTATATCCCCTTCTTTTAAAACATCTTCCGGCTTATTAACGTGCTGGTTAGATATTTGAGATATATGAACGAGGCCTTCAACACCTGGTTCAACTTCTACAAATGCGCCAAAGTTTACTAATTTAGCAATTCTACCTTCTATAACAGAACCTACTTTGTATTTCTTTTCAATATCCTCCCAGGGATCGGACAGTGCCTGTTTTAAGCCTAGAGAAATACGCTGGCGGTCTTTATCGACTTTCAGCACAACTACTTCAACTTCTTGTCCCTCTTTTACGATATCGGAAGGGTGATTTACCCTTTGCCATGATAAATCTGAAATATGAATAAGTCCGTCCACGCCTCCAATATCAACAAAAGCGCCAAAATCAGTTAATCTTTTCACTACTCCCTTTATAACTTGGCCTTCTTGGATATTTGCCCATGTTTCTTCTCTTAGGGCATCTCTTTCTTTTTCTAGAACATGCTTATGAGATAGTACTAGGCGATTTTTATTTCTGTCTAGCTCAATAATATTTAGATTTAATTTTTGGCCTAAAAATGCGTTCAAATCAGGTACATATCTTAAATCTAAATGTGAAGCCGGAATAAAGCCTTTGACACCCTTCACATCTACCAAAACACCGCCTTTTACTACTTCAGTTACTGTTCCTTCAACTTCGCCTTGATTATTATATATTTCTTCTAGTTCGTCCCAGCCAATTACTTCATCTGCCTTTTTCTTTGAAAGAATAATATTGCCCTCATTATCCTCAAGTTTTAATACAAGGGCTTTAATTTTATCTCCTATTTTTACAACATCTTCGGCAGACTCAAAGGCTGAATTCGAAAGTTCGCTTACAGGTATAATTCCATCAGACTTATAGCCGATATTTACCAGTACTTCATTATTATCTACTTTTACAACAGTTCCCTCTACTATATCTCCTTCCTTTAAATCAGTAAAGGTATTGTCGTAATTAACTGTTTCACCTTCCTCTTGTTTTGCCAATTCATTTTGATTTTCTTGATTGTTAAGTTCTTTATTTAATTCATCCATTCTAAAGATAACCTCCTTTATAATCCAATCAGGCGTAGAAGCACCTGCGGTTATGCCAACTTTATCTGCGGCAGTAAACCAGTCTTTTCGAATATCTGCCGCTGTTTGAATATGGTAAACCCTGGCTCCTGCTTTCTGACAAACTTTAACTAAATTTTTAGTATTTGCACTTTGTTTGTCTCCCACAACTAGCATTATATCAACTTTCTTAGCTAACTCAGACGCTGCTTTTTGTCTTTGCTGAGTCGCTGCACATCTGGTATTTTCAAAAGATGCTATGTCTAGCCGCTTGCCAAGGATTTCCATAATTTTCTCTACATTTTCTTCTGTTTGGGTAGTTTGAACAACTATCCCTACTTTTTTGTTCGTATAAAAGTTTTTAGCTTCTTCAACGTTTTCTATGATTTTTACGTCTTTACCACACCAACCCCTGATTCCCTCAACCTCAGGATGGTTGTGTTCACCGATTATAATTGTAAAATATCCCTTATCGGAAAAATTTTGCACAGCTTTATGAACCCTTTTTACATTAGGGCATGTGCAATCAATTATGTTTAAATTTAATGAATTTAGTTGAGCTATTAAACTTGGTTCTACACCATGGGTCCTGATTATTACGTTTCCTTCTTTAATATCTTCAAGATCCGCAACATTTATCCCGGCTTTTTTAAATCTTTCGATTACTTGAGAGTTGTGAATTAAAGGCCCTAACATATAAGCTTTTTCGCCATTATCTATTAACTCCTCAACTTTTTCTACGGCTCTTTTTACGCCAAAGCAAAACCCTGCATAGTCTGCAACACTTACAATCAATTTCCCTTCACTTCCTAAAATTTATTACAAAGACTCTAGGTCTTAAATTCGATAAGCAAGGTCTTAATTCCTGCTTATTCAGTAAATTATAATTAGAAATCATTATTTAACATTCATCAAATTCGATACTTCTTCAAAAAGAGCAGAACTTATTTCCTTTAGTTTTTCCGAATTTAATTTAGTGTCTTCTTGATGATATTCGCTAAATTTTTTAGGCTCGCCGAATATCACGTCTATATGAGAAAAAAATTTATAATTTCCCCTTATAGCAACCGGAACCAGAGTTACATCTTTTGCCTTTGAAGCAAGGAGAGCAAGTCCCGGCTCAGGCTCCTGAAGTTTCCCGTCTTTACTTCTTGTACCTTCTGGAAAAATTCCTAAAACTTGATTATTGTTTAATACCTCCAGCGCTTTTTTAATAGCCTTTCTATCAGGTATTCCACGCTTTACAGGAAATGCGTGGAGGTTTTTTATGATAAATCCCAAAACGGGAATTCTAAATAATTCTTCTTTTGCCATAAAAACAACTGGTCTTTTTACAAGGCAGCCTATAATTATAGGATCCCACATGCTTTTATGATTAGAATATATTATTACCGGGCCTCTTTCAGGAAAATCCGCACCACCTATAACACGAATTTTAAATATAATATGGATAACAATATTGCAGATAAATTTTACAACATTATAGAACACTGCCCTCCCCCTTTTTTATACAGCCTATTATCTCATCTACAACTTCATCTATGGTTTTACCTGTAGTATCAATGATTATTGCATCATCCGCTATAGCCATGGGAGAAAAATCCCTTTTCTTGTCCTGGTAATCTCTATCTATGATATCTTTTTCTACTTGTTCGAAAGTTACGTTATATCCCTTTGAAATAAGTTCGTTGTAGCGCCTGTAAGCCCGCTCCTTAACTGAAGCAGTTAAATAAAACTTATACTTTGCATCAGGCAGGACAGTAGTGCCGATATCCCGGCCGTCCATCACAACTCCGCCATTTTTTGCTATTTGGCGTTGAAGTTTCGTTAATGCAGCTCTTACCTCAGGTATCGCCGCTATTTTTGATACTTTTTCTGTTACGGCAAGGTTTCTGATTTCATCTGTAACGTCTTCACCGTTAAGATATATGCGATTTTCCTTAAAATCAATCTCCGCTTCAGATGCCAATTTTATAACGTCTTCCGGATTTGTTTTGTTATGTCTGATAGTAAGCAATGTTATAGCTCTGTACATTGCGCCGGTATCAACATAAGTCATTTTAAGCTTATCTGCGACTATTCTAGCTGTTGTGCTTTTACCGGCCCCTGCAGGACCATCTATAGCTATATTAAAGTCCAAGTATTTTACCTCCTTTTAAGGGCTTGCCGAACTTTTACCCGCAACGAAGCCGGTAGAAAAAGCCGCCTGCAGATTATACCCTCCTGTAACTCCATCTACATCTATTACTTCGCCGGCAAAAAATAATCCTTTAATTAACTTGGATTCCATGGTTTTTGGATTTATCTCTTTTACGCATACTCCACCTCTGGTGACAATTGCTTCTTTTTCTCTACAGCCAACTACGGTCACTGCAAAGTTTTTCAGGCTCTGTCTTATTTTCACTCTTTCGCCTTGAGTAAGCTGATTTACCGGTTTTTCAGGATCTATCTCCGAATAATTTATAAATACGGGAATCAGTTTTTTCGGAAGTAAATCATTAAGAGAGTTCTTAAACAATTTATTTTTATATCGTTCAAAATCCCTAAGAAGTCTTTCGTCAAGTTCCTCCTCACTAAGGGCAGGTTTTAAGTCTATAGACACTATTGGAGTATTTTCTAAATTATCTACAACATATCTACTTAAGGTTAAAATTATCGGGCCTGAAATGCCAAAATGAGTAAAAAGCATTTCTCCAAATTCTGACGCAACTTTTTTTCCGCTGACATAGACTGTTGCAGAAACGTTTTTCAGGCTAAGGCCCTGAAGGTCCTTTACCCATTTTTCTTTAGTTATAAGGGGCACAAGGGAAGGTTTAAGCTCTACAATACTGTGACCTGCCTTTTTTGCAAATTTATAGCCATCTCCCGTAGAGCCCGTAGCAGGATAAGACATGCCACCTGTTGCTATTATAACGCTGTCACAGTAAAATTCTTTTTTATCGTTAATTATTATACCTTTAATTTGGTTATTTTTGATGATTAAATCTTTGACACAGGTTTTATAACAAATATGAACACCGGCTTCTAAAACTGCTTTTTGAAGCGCTTGTACGATATCTGATGATTTATCGGACTTTGGAAATATTCTGCCTCCCCGTTCTACTTTCGATTTTACGCCTATTTTTTCGAAAAAAGTTACTAAATCAGTATTTGAAAAAGCAGAAAGGGAACTAAAAAGAAATTTACCATTGCCGGGAAAGCACTCCAGAAAATTTTCCATCATTTTCTCATTGGTAAAATTACATCTGCCCTTACCTGAAATTAATATTTTTCTTCCAAGATTTGGGTTTTTTTCAAATAGGTAGACATCCGCACCATAAAGGGCGGCCTGTAAAGAGGCCATTAAGCCTGCTGCTCCGCCGCCAATGACTGCAACTATTGTTCTGCTCATAAAATCATCTCATTACCTTATCGCTTTATTTTTCTATCTAAAATCATCAAACGATTTCTAAGTTCTTCATTCATCTTAAAGAGTATCTTCTCTAAATCATTACTAGTAATAAGCATTTGAGGAGGTTCTAAAATCTCAAGCTTTCTGAATTCTTCTCGCATCACAAAGCGTATTATATCTTCAATAGAATCGGCGTTTAATGTGATTTCTGCAGGAGCATAAGCCACTTTCTCACCTAATAAATCATCATATATGACATAAGGTTCTAGCGATATATCATAATCTAAAAAATAAACCCCTTGAACCGGTATGTTTTTTAGTAATGCTATTTGTTCTTCTCTAGCGTCTTGGGCTGCCTGCTCTAAGGATTTGCCGCCAAAGAAAAACTTTCGCGGCTTATTGTCCGCCTTAAAGTCAAATCTGACCTTAAAACGTATCTTGCTTTGAATTATATCTTCGCCCAATTTTACTTTCACCATCTGCAGGCCTCCAATTATTATCGTTTTATATTATTTCTTTAAGCTCCTGCATTGATTTAAAAACAACTGCTTTGTCTTTGATTTTGTTGTAAATCTTGACTGCTGCTCCATTGGTGTAATCTCTTTCGTTTATATCGTTTTCTTCTAAAATGTAAATATCTTTTCGACCTATGAAGCCTTCAAGACACATAATATTTTTTAAATTGCCTAGACCGAAGGGAATATTTGCTAAAATCACCGCATCGGCTTTCTCTATATAAGAGATGTTTTTTGCCGCATTTTCATCGCTTATTGGTGAAAAAGGTATCTCCTCAACAATATCAAAGCCTAAGCGGCGAGCTGTTTCCCAATCACTATCTCCTTTATTTAGAACTCCTACGGATACTTCATACCCACGTTGTCCCAGATAACTCAGTAATTCCTCGCCTTCTCCTCCGCCGCATATTACATGAAGTTTATGAAAAGGCTTAGGTTTTTTTGCAAATATTGCCTCATTCTCATCTGACGTATTCAAAAAAATAACTACAGGTTTAGGATTGCCTTTAGGAGTAACAACTCTTACATCCATGTCAAAGACTGCTTTAATATTGTCTTCATTTAGGACTTCATTTAAATCTCCCATTTTAAATATCTTATGATCCTTTAGCAAAATTATCTTGTTGCAAAACATTGACGCCAAATTTATATCATGGAGCACAACTAATATCGTCAAACTCTTTTTGAGGCATAAATCCTTTAAAAGGCCTAATAATTCCCATTGATAGTTAATATCAAGATGGGATGTAGGTTCGTCTAAAAGCAGAAGAGATGGCTGCTGGGCAAGTGCTCTTGCAATCAGAACTCTTTGCCTTTCACCGCCGCTTAATTGATGTACAGGCTTATCTCTTAGGTGCAATATGTCCATGGACTTCATGGCATCTTCTACGATAGCTATATCTTCTTTTTGCTCTGATTCAAAATTTTTTAGATGGGGATTCCTTCCCATTAGCACTATTTGCTCAACTGTAAAAGCTACATCCAAATAAGTGTCTTGAGGAACGGTAGCTACTCGCTTTGCCAAATCCTTAATTGTTACTCTATAGATACTTTCCCCATTAACATATATATTTCCTGTATCAGGCTTTAACCAGCGGTTAATATTTTTAAGCAAGGTTGTTTTACCGCAGCCGTTTGGGCCTAAAATACCTACGAAATCGCCAACTTCCAAAGTAAAGCATATGTCTTTGAGGATTTCTTTTTCATTGTATTTAAAACCAAGATTTTCAACTTTAAGTATCTGTTCAGAAGACTTCATAGATCTTTATCCTATACCTATTATTGTTTCTCTTACTATTTTTGCCGCTAAAAGCGCTGTTCTATCAGATAGATCGCTGGCAGGAGAAACTTCTACCAAGTCAATCCCTACTACATTTAATTTGCCAAAACTTGCAACTACTTCAAGGATATCGCAAGAAGTGCACCCGCCGGGTTCGGGTGTTCCTGTTCCGGGGGCAAATGCAGGATCTACCGCATCTATATCAAGAGTTATATATACCGGCTTTCCTTTTAAAGAATCTAAAACCTGTAGAAATGGAGTTTTAACTTCTAACGGATACATGTTTGTATGCTGCTGGGCATACAAAAATTCTTCCTTTACACCTGATCTTATGCCAAATTGAAAAATATGCTTATTTTTGACTTGTTCAGATACTCTGCGTAAAACAGTGGCATGAGATAACTTCTCGCCGAAAAAAGTATCCCTTAAGTCTGCGTGAGCATCAAAGTGCAGGACTACAAGATCAGGATATTTTTCTGCGACTTTTTTGACTATCGGATAAGTTACAAGGTGCTCTCCTCCCAAAAAAAACGGGATCTTTCCATCGTTTAATATTTTATTTGCAGCTTCTTCTATCATATCTAGGCTCTTTTTGACATTACCAAAGGGCAGCTCAATATCTCCTATATCGCAAAAGCTTTTATCATCCAGGGCATCATCGGCATAAACACTATAAGTTTCAAGGCCGTAAGAAACACTTCGTATTCTTTCCGGTCCAAATCTTGTCCCTGGCCTAAAACTTACCGTAAAGTCCATAGGAGCGCCTATAATTACTATTTTTACTCTATCATAGTCTTCTTTTGCCCCTAAAAACCCATTATGTCCGGATACGAAATCTAGTTCTTTCAAAATATGGCTCACTCCTTGACAGGTAAAATTATATCTTCTAAAAACGGTGGTAATGTAAAGTACGCTTTGTGAAGTTTAGGATTATAATATTTTGTATCAAAATTTGTTTCGGGAATAATCTCTCTAGATAAAGGATCTATGCTCTTAGAGCCCATTGTAAACGTCCAAAATGCTCCGGGATATGTGGGCACCACTGCTGTATATGGGTTTGTAAAGGTAAAAGCCGAAGATATTCCGTCATAAATCCTTTTAACAAGTTCAGGAAACAAGACCGGCGTTTCTGTTTGAGCAGCCATAATTCCATCTTCGTTTAAAGCATTGGAGACATCTTTATAAAATTGCGCCGAAAATAGGCCTACGGCAGGACCTACCGGATCGGTGGAATCTATAATAACAATATCGTAGCCTTTGTGGTTTTTAACAAATTCGATACCGTCCTCATAAAAGATTTTCACTCTTTCATCGGATAATCCGCAGCTTATAGTGGGAAAATATTTTTTTGAAGTTTCAACAACCTCTTCATCTATTTCCACAAGGTGCACCTCTTTTACCGGGTGTTTTAAAACTTCCCTTACGGTGCCGCCGTCTCCTCCGCCTATAATCAAGACTTTAGACGCATTTTGATGTGTTAAAAGCGGAACGTGAGAAATCATTTCATGATACATAAACTCATCTCTGGTTGTAAGCATTACAGTATCATCAAGCATTAATACCCTTCCAAAATCCTCAGTATCAAAAACAGATATATATTGATATTTACTTTGTTTGGTATAAACTAAATCTTTCACTCTAAAAGAAAGTTTTACATTTTTTGTCTGATATTCAGAAAACCAAAGCTCCAAACTTTTCACTCCTTTGATAGCATTATACGTTACGAGTTTCTATTGAAAAAATTATATCAAATAAAAAAACAATACTCAAATAATTTCTTTTCATTAAAAACGGCATTGAGGCGTATTAAAAAATTCCTCCACATCCAGTTCCATTGTACAGCAATTAGCTGCTGTTTTAAAATCAATATTATTGTTTATGGGGCAATCAGATTTAGTACAGCATACGTGCTTAAAACCAAAACGCGTAAAATAATCTGTATCTTCACTGCCGCAAAGGTAAATTTTCTTAACACCCCTCCTGTCAGCATAATTTATCAATGCTCTTACAAGGCCGTCACCTAAACCGTCGCCCCGATGTTCCGGAAAAATATAGACAAATCTTAGAAGTGCTTTATCACCGTATATGTCCAGTATACCATAACCTGCGATTAAATCATCTACTTCAATAATCATTGCATCTTCAATATCGTCTACCTTTAAGAGCTGAACATTTGACTCTTTGGCATCATGGATTAACCTATTCTGAATAAGACCTATCTCGCTTGGTAAGGCTTTTCTAATTATAATCAAAAATCTCACCTTGCCCTTCTATAAATTTTTAATATAATTTATCTCATCTTGAGATAAATATCGCCACTTTCCGGGCTGCAGGCCGCAAAGCGATATATTGCCAATATGCGTTCTTGTAAGCTCTAACACCGGATGCCCTATTGATTCGAACATGCGCCTTATTTGCCGCTTTTTGCCTTCGTGTATTTTTATTTTTACAACAGTTGAATCTCTTGAAACATCTATTATATCAATTTTTGCCGGGGCAGTAATTCCATCTTCCAATTTAATGCCCTTTTCCAATGTGGTAACTTTTTTATTATCGATAATGCCTTTAATACGAGCAATATACGTTTTTGTTATATTAAATTTTGGATGAGTAATTTTATATGCTGCTTGACCATCATTCGTAAGCAGTATCAAACCCTTTGTATCCTTGTCTAAGCGACCTACCGGAAAAATCCTTTCGGGAAATTTTGGCAGCAAATCGAGAATAGTGGGCCTGCCATGGGTATCTTTTACAGTAGTAATCACTCCCTCAGGCTTGTTCATAGCAATATAGATAAATCTACTTTCGAGACGGCATGCTTTTCCATCTACCCTGACTTTATCGACTTCGGGATCGATTTTTGTCCCAAGTTCTCTTATAATTTTTCCGTTAACAGTTACTCTGCCGTCTAGAATTAACTTTTCGCACGCTCTTCTTGAGGCAATCCCTGCCTGTGATAAATATTTTTGCAGCCTGACTTGCAATAGATGACAGCTCCTTTGTAAATAATGTATGTACATTTAGAATACCGAAAGAAATGATTAAAATCAACAATCACTTCTTTCGGTATTTACTAAGGATAGTGTCGGGAGTGGTTTACTTAAGCTTTTCTATAATTTTTTGGACAAAAGGACCGGCTTCCCCTAATGCATACGCGTTCATCGTTCCACAAGCTACGTTTCTTATTGCAAAACTTATATATTCAGGAGGAATGTTTAATTCTTTAAGGCGCGCTTCGATAGTTAGTGCGGCCTTTATTCCTTCTTCGCTTGCGATATTGTTGATTAGTTTTACTGTTTTCTCACTTCCGTAGCAAGTGCATCCAAGGTGCGCAAAAATTTCCGCGGTTTTTTGGCGCACATTCTCGTCATCTGCATCTATTAAGACCAAGGGCAGTTCACCTGTTGTAGCTATGTTTAATGCATGACCTATTATTTTTGCAGATGCAAGTTTACATAATCCTTGTATTGGTTTAAAGGTATCCTTTTCTGTATCGGTAGAAATGTTTATTAGTATTTGATTTTCGGAAAGATAAGGCTTGATGTCCTCTAAAACATTCGGTATTATACTAGCAGGAAGAGCTGTGATTATATAATCCGAAAGCTTTAGCATTGAATATTCTCCGGTTGCTAAAGCGCCTATTTCTTGCGCTAACAGTCCGCACTTTCTCAAGTCTTTGTCAATTAAAATTAAATTATAATCATAAGATATTTTATGAGCTAAAAGGCTGCCCATACGACCTACGCCTATAATTGATACAGTTTCCATAATTTATCCTCCCTGTGCTGAATTAAACTTTTTAACTTAAATGCGGCTTATTATATTTTCAAGCAAGGGCAGTGGCCCGTCTGATTCTATGTCAATTACAGGAACATTAATACATGCCCTCATACTTTTTAAAAGCTTTTCCCTATTTATATAGTCAGCTTCATAGGTGCAGCTTGCCGAATAATATTTAGGATAAAAGGGATTTACTGTTATAGCTAGCAATGGTATAGTTTTTAATATTTTGACGTTTCCGCCCTCAGCTTCTATTTTGTTTATTTCCATTAAGATGGATTCCGGATTTCCGCCAATTATAAGTTTTATAGAATCTTTTAATATTAAATCTTTGCCATTCCACGATTCTGACATACATTTATTTAGATTTTTTAAAGCTGCTTCCGATATCAGCGCAGGTACAAAAATTATTTTTACGGTTCTGTTTTCTTCTTTTGTTTTTTTGCAGATATCTCTTGCTATTTTACTGTCAAAAAGCGAACCATACTTCAATAGAACAGGCTCTTTGTTAAAGTCGAAGATAAGAGTTATTTTGTCTAAGTTTGAAAGATATTTGCTCTCGTCTTTGGATACAGCAGGTAGATTAAATAATTCCGCAAGTGCTTTTGTTTCATCAACCAGATCGTCAATATTAGTGGTTCGTGAAGCGCCGGTTGCAATAATGATACCATCGGTTTCGGTCATTGGGGCCAGCCGATTTAATGCCCCGTCAACTAGCACAACTTCACATTTTAAATCATTTATCATTCTATATTTAATATAGTTTAATTGGGTGCCTTTGTTTGGGCCTGCGATAACCACCATGCCCTCTGCGGTAATTTTTACAATGCATACCTTTCCCAAGGGAGTCAAGATGTCAGTGACTTCTAGTATGTCATAGCCGGCGCTTCCTGCTTGGAGACATTTTTTAGCAGTAGCAACAACAGTATCTTTCTTTACGAACAGGCGAGGCTTTGGCAGCCTCGTAATGTTGTCAATTTCCTCGCCGTCATATCCGATACTAGTTAGCCCGACACTTATTTTTTGATTATAAAGCTCGTTCAATATCGCCGCTGTAGTTGTTGTTTTTCCGGTATTTTTTGCAGTTCCGGCTATTCCTATTGTTACACTCATTATCAGATAACCCCCGGTGGCTTGACCATTATTTTTTTGTTACAGAATTTCTTCCGGCTCTGCCGGGATATGCTCCGTCTTCGCGGCTTCCTAGTAGTCCTTTATACAAAGCATCAACAAAGTTGCCATTTTTTTCCACAAGTTCCAATGTTTTTTCTATACCTTCTTCGATATCTGCCGCCCATTTCTTAGCGTTATCTGTAGGAATAATATTGGATTGACCGAAGAATCTAAAAGATGCCTGAGTTGCCCTTAGCGTGTCTATTCTCGCTGGAGCAGTAATCGGTCCTCCTGAAAATGCTTCGTCAGACGATGCTATGGAAATTCCGTCAACGCCTAGTGAAGAAGCAAGAGATGCGTGAAGTGCAGTCATTAAGGATGATTGAACTCGATCTTCGGTTTGAGTCAAAAATCCTATGGGAGCGCCGCACCATATAGGGGCATTAACGATATTTCTGAGACAATAAATTTTTGCGGCATTAAAGTCTACATAGTTGTCTTCCATTTGGCCGCTTATCATAACTTCCGGCGAATAGCAAAACAGTGGCTGTAAAATAGGCTTTCCCCCAAGCCTAAGACCTAATTTTGATACTATAAGCATTCCTGCAAAGGCTTTGTAAGCCGGAACGCCACATAGTTCTTCGTTTGTTACAACATCAAAGGGCATATTAAACTCAGCTGCATACTTGATGGCTTCTACTGCATCTACTGTTAAACGTTCAGGGTCAGTGCCTCCTCCAAGGGATCCGTAGGCGATGTTTATTTTTGTAAGATCAGCGCCAATTTTGCCCGCGAGCAGGACAGTTTCGGGGGTATTTAAGCCTCGGTGAGCCCTTACTTGCCAAAGTGTGCTTGGCAGCAGCGAATTTTTTATGCTTTTAAGGTTCTCATATGTTATTACAGAACCATCTTCTTCATGAGTTATATAGCCTTCCAAAAATCCCTCGGCTCTAGCTCCCCAAGACGGGTCAAAATGGACTGCTCCATCAGCTCCCCATGCTTCACATGACTTAATATGAGCAATATCCATGAAAGGACACCCTGTGCCATATTGAATAAAAACTACGGGATTTTTTCCGGTGTGCTGCAAATTAAGAGGTTTCATCCGTTCGTTTACCGAATCCACATATCTTGTAAGTGAATTTATCTCATCTTCTGTCATGGGGCGAGTTTTTTGGCGATATTTTCCGGCCTCATAAAAGGATTTTATCGTATCATCGCACAAAGCTGCGTAATCCTTTCTGAGACTCTGTATTTCACTCTCATCGCTAGATTCTAACATTTGCCTTCTAATTTGCGCTCTTAAAACGGCGGGACTGGTTTTATCGCTTACATAAGAAAGGATGGCATCTACAATTGAGTCAAGTAATTTCTCAATACGTTTATTGTGGAATTCATAGTCATATCCTTTTGTTATATCTTTTTTAACCTTTGCATTTTTTCCTTCTGCCGGAACATATTCCCTTCCTTCCACAAAAGCAATAGCTTCTTCAACTGTGGTACCGGGACCAAAGCCGGCATCAAATCCAAGTTCTGCAGCAAGTTCCGGTCGTATCGCCATGCCACCTATGCCTATGCGCACTTTATCTCTGATTCCTGCAGCTTCAGCTAAGTCAATGAATTTTCCTAATATTTCCGCAACGCCGTAACCAATTGTGCGGCTGACAAGAACTACATCAACATTTTTATCTATTATCGTCTTTATTATTTCTTCAGCAGAATAATCTGGTGGCAAAAGTATAGTTTCATGGCCTCTTTTCTCTAATCCTCTTTTTATCATCTTAAGGCCAATATCGTGCACTGGATCAAGGGGTGCTAAAAGTACTTTCTTTTTTATAAATTCATTTTCCATGTTGATTTGCCCTCCCTAACAAGTCTCATCCGAAAGCCATCCATAGCGGTCACCGGGCTTATAAACATATCCCCGTGCCCTAACCCTTGCTCCCGGTCCCTGGTGTTGAAGAAAAACAATTGATACATCTTTAAAGCCCAATTGCTCCATTAAAGCAAAGGTTAGTTTTTCTGCCTCATCTTCATCTTTGCATACTAAATAAGTTTCTATATCAACAGCATCCATAACTTTTTTTAAAACATCAGGCATTTTAACCCTCCTAATCGTCTTTTGCTAAACGATATCGCTATTACCGGTTTGACTATTTTCCTCATAAAAATTTTCCCAGTACTTTCTAACATCATTTTCAAGTCTTTCAATATGACGTATCATAGCTTTTTCTGCTTGAGCAGGTTTTCTTGCGGCAATAGCCTTAAAAATATTTTCATGCTCTAAAAGTACCGAACCTTTTACTTCTTTTCTTATATACTCTAACATAGGTGAAAGCTGGCCGTGCTGTCTTATGAGATCCATCGCGGCATCCAAAACTTTATTTCTTGCAGCCTTGGCTATAAGTTTATGAAATTCCACATCATCTTCAGCTATAGAAACTCCTTCTTCTACGTGAACGCGCTGCCTTTCAATAACCTTTTTCATTTTTTCAATTTCATCATAGGTAGCATACATTGCAGCAAGCTTTGCAAGCTGACTTTCTATCGCCTTTCGCGCAATAAGCATATCAATAAGTTCTTGTTTGCCTGTTCCTTTTATCGCTTTCATTAACTCTTTCCCATATCGGTTGATTGTATTTTCGTGTTCGAGTTCCTCTAGCTTTTCCTTGCCTTTTGGCGTTAAATTGCGTCCCTTAAATCCAATCTTTTCAGTATATCCTTCAAAGTCCATTTCTTTTAGCATTCTGCCGATAGTGGCTTCACTTACGTCAAACCCTTGCAATTTTAGCATATTGCGTATATAGCCTGACCCTACTGGAGTTTCTTTTGAATTATCGATAATTTTTAATATAAAAAACAGCAATCGCTGCTTTTCGTGTAGCATTTTAACCCTCCGCTTGCTTTTGCAAAAATTAAATTTACTTCTATTAGCATAACACTACTTATCTTTAATTTCTACATTTAATACAAATTCTTTAAAATAAAGGAGTCATGCAAAATGACTCCTTTAGTGTTGAGTAAACGTTGATAATGGTTTATAAGCTTTATATGATCTTTTGATTGAAAATATTTGTCATTCCTGCTTTTTCTACCCTATCTTTAATTGCATCTATATCTATTGTATAAGAACCCAGTTGTTTCATCCGTTCAAAATACACAGAGCCTGAAAAAGTATATTTCTTGGATATGCCTTCCTCAGTCTTCATTTGTTCCTTAACATAAGCTATGGCATCACCTACGGCAAGTTCTGTCGGGATCTCCAGCAACTTCTTGCCTACTGCCCAACGAACTGCGTTAGCTCCTGCTAAAGTGCCTGTGCAAATAGCTTCTGTATGGCCTACTAATGGTCCTGCTTTTTCTCCGCCGCAGAAGAGATTTTCTACGCCTTCTGTCTTTAGATGATTATCTCTGGGCGACATTGCCATATATCTTATTGAATTTCCTAGGTTTCCTGCATATGGATCCTCGTAGCGAGCATTTTCAAAGCCGGGAATTTGCCGTAAGTTATCAAGGGGGAAGAAAGGTGTCATTAGTTTTGCATGGCCTGTGTCAAGTAAAATTACATTTTCTACATATTCATTGAGTGCATATTGCTGGCATGCCTTTTTTGTAAGGATTTTTGCATCTTCTCTAGCATGTTCCGGTACCGGTATAACTGCAACGCCTGTACTATTTAACTTGTCGACGATCTCCTTTGAAAGCGACTCTTTTAAGAGTTTACACGATCCACTCATTGCACCATATGTGCCGTCGGCCTTCTTTGCCATCATTTCCTTTACGCCCATTTTAGCTGCAACACTGACTCTTCCTCCGTAGCTATGGCACCTGTATATGCACATGGCACAGCCATTGCCGTATTTTGTGCAGTTTACTTGAGGACCGGCAGTACCTGTACACTCAACAAAAACATCGCCTTCATATTTTCTTCCATCATCAGTTACAACAGCTAAAATTTTGTTGCCGTCAGCTTCTACATCAGTTACCCTGCTTTCGGTATGAACTTCAATACCGGCATCTATTAGCGCTTTCTTTACCGCAGGTTCGGCTAATGCCACATCATATAAAGATGCATGCTTGTGTCCCGGAAACTCAATATTTCTATGTCGAGAAACCTTGTCCATCAACTGGAACAGTTCGCCGCCGCCCATTGCTATCATTTCTTCAGCTGCTGTATATCTTCCATTATTTCTCATGATTCCGCCCACAAGGCCAGTGCCTAAGAGCATATCAGCTCTTTCAAGAAGCACTACATCAGCACCTGCTTTTTTTGCTGCCAAAGCAGCACCTGAACCAGACCAGCCACCACCAATAACAACTACTTTTGGCATACTTACAAACCTCCCTTATTTATAAAAAATTATTTAGCCTTTAAAGGTAATGCTAAATTTTTAGCATTACCTTTAAAGTTTTACTTCTTTTTAAATTAGTCGATGAAACCGCTGTATTTTGCAACGATCTCCATGAGCTTAACCTGGGCTTTTACAGCATATCTGAAGTTGCTCTCAATAATTTGACCCTTCTCATCGGTTGTTCCAAGGCCGGGAGAAATCATTATATTGGCATCATATGCAACTGTAGGAATTACGCCCATCTGAGAAAGACCTGTCTGCAGCAGCTGGGTGCCGGCATACATATCTTCTATTGAGAATATTGGCAGTCCAAGCTCGCCGTCATTCCAAGTATTTTCGTAGTTGACTTCAATTGCTCTTGAATTGTAGGATTTTGATATTATTAAGCCTTTACGAATCTTAGGATGTATCTGGTCAAATTCTTCTTTAACTATCTTGTACATATCGTCTACCGGTTTCTTTAGCTCGTCCGGATTATCTATTATTTCTTTTAGTGCAGCTATCATGCCTAACATTGCTTCTTTGCCAGGATCATTTGTAACATATGCTGCTTTGCCATATGATGCTGTGGTTCCATATCTGTCACCGTGCATACCAAGAGCTCTGCGAATAGGTACCATAAACTCTTCCTTACCTATGATAAGGCCGCCTGTTGGTGATTCGCTTGCCTTATCCATACTGTAGATAATTACATCAGCGCCGCTCTTTCTGATATCATGACCAATAAACGGAACTCCCCATGCATTATCGACTACATATGGCACATCAAAATCTTTGGCTATCTCTGCCAAACGCTTCTGGAGCACAGGCACACCGTCGCTATCTTTTACGCCATATCCATAGCCCGGAGTATCATATGCAAGAGATGTGATACCTGTAAGCATTGAAGCCTGTCTTTCAGCTATCGTCTTAATCTTCTTAGCGGAAGCTTCAGGATCAACCTTTGTAAGCTGAATTGCGGGATGATACTTAATGCCATGCACTGAGTAATCTGCACCTACCAAAGGTGCGATGTATACACTTAGATTATTTTGTCTTTTTCCGTAAAAGCCTAGTTCACCGGCGGTTGCGCCTCTGTCTGCTAAAATATCTTTAAATCTGCCGGGGAAAGGTCTTCCGTATCCACCATGGTGGTGTAAATGTTTCTCATAAGGAATGATGTAGCGGGCTTGATAACCATCGCCGCGGCCTTGCATAGGAGTAGTAAATAATGCGTCAAATGCAACCCACAGTCCGGCTTCACAAGTATTTATAGGCGCTGCGTCATAATCATCGCCATATACATCTTTAACTAAGCCTCTTATTTGATCTACTAATGTAGCCAAAGGAATAACTTCGGTTGCACCTTTGTCCATTGCTTCTCTTACTTTTTTTGTCAAAGGACTGGGGCATCCTGAAACAGCGCCTGTAAGCCCAAACTTTCCTCTTAGTTCTGCAGGAATGCCTATTTCGTCAGCTGCTTTTCTAGCATCGGCGTAAATATTTTGGATATTTGCCTGTAAAGATTTATACATCTCAAATTTCTTTGTAAATTTAGCCATTCTAAATCCTCCTAAAAATTATTTTAACTTTACTATAAGCTCAACTTCGCAAGTAGCATCCATAGGGAGCTGATTTACGCCAACAGCTGAACGAGCATGAGCTCCTGCTTCTCCGAAAATCTCGCCTATCAATTCAGAAGCACCGTTTATAACTTTTGGCTGCTGGTTGAATCCATCTGCACTATTTACAAACCCAACTACTTTAACTACTTTTTCCACATTATCAAGGCTGCCTGCCAAAGACTTAACAATACTTAGGCAGTTTAATGCACATATCTTTGCCGCTTCATAAGCTTCTTCAACCGATACCTCTTTACCAGCTTTGCCCTTGTACTTCAGTTCGCCGCCTACAAAAGGTATCTGGCCGGCAGTATAAATATATTTGTCGACTTTAACGCCGGGAACATATGCTGCTACGGGTTTCGGTGGCTCAGGTAAGGTAATTCCCATTTCCTGCAATTTTTTTTCAAAAGACATTCAATACACCTCCTTTCAAAGATTAAAACAATATTGTTAAAAACTAACCAATGATAACTTCATCATCAAGGTTAAGATTTCTTTCATTTCCGGAAATGCGATCCTTGCCATATATTACGATATTGTAATGGTTAGGCATGTGCGTCTCATCAAATCCTGCAATCTTCCCGATGATCTCTCCGTTAATTTTAACTTCGTCACCTGCAACAATGACTGCACTTTCCTTAACGGCAAAAAAACCTATGTATGCAATTTTATTTACTACTTCTCCGGGTTTCTTGTCTTCATCTGTTAAAATCATTTCATGCACGTCATTTGCGGCAAGACATCTTGATGGCTGTTGAATAAGATTTAGGCCGCGGTTTTCATATTTTCCGTCTAGCACCACAACAAGATTTCCCTTTAAGGGTTTTTTCTTGGCATATGGATTTGACTTAAACATTTTATCCTTATAAGGATCTCCCATTTTTTAATTTTAACCTCCTCATCATTGATGAGCTATTCTATATTATATAGATTCGACATTATTTCGGAAAATCCTTCTTTTAAATTAAATTTTTTATTCTTTTTTTTGCAAAGTATTTTCAACTGCTTTTTTTACATCATCTATACTTTCCAAGCCAAAGTACTCCATGCAATAATCAGTTGTTGCGTAGAGTATAGGTCTTCCCGGAACATTTAGTCTATCTTTTTCAAATATAAGGTTCCGCTCCTGTAAGGTTACAAGAGCCTTTTCTGTATTTACACCTCTTATAGCTTCTATTTCAGCTCGTGTTATAGGCTGCTTAAACATTATAATAGCCAGAGTCTCCAGTGCTGCTTCAGAAAGCTGAGCCTTTGCTTTTGGCGCAAATACAGCCTCTAAATATGGAAATATCTCTGGCTTTGTTGTAAGTCTTAAGTTTTCGCCAACCTTAGAAATTGTAATGCCATGAGAGGATTTGCTATAAATTTGCTCTAAGCGATTGACGCATTTCATTATATCCTCTTCAGTCAGATCTGTCGCTTTGAGTATGTCTTTTATGCTCACAGGATCTCCTGACGCAAATAAGATGCCTTCGATTATGCCCATGGCTTCATCGATATTCATTAGTTTTATCCTCCCTGTATCTTACAACAACTTTGTCGAATTGCCTATTTTGAATAGCTAAAATACGGTTCATTCTTACTAACTCTAAAATAGCCAAGAACGTTACTACGATTTCAGTCTTTGCTGCATTTTTGTAAAATGAGGCATCAAAATATATTCTAGATTTTACACGTTTTAGAATTCTGTAGATTTCTGATATTTTGCGCGAAACAGGCAGTGGGTCTTTTGATATTCTTGTAATCTTTTCCTCGCCGCGTTTGTTTTTTTGAGCAACTAAAAGGAATTTTGATTTTAATTCATTTAAACTAATATCAGGCATTGAAAAATTATCCTTAAAGATAGGCGATAAATCTTCCGGAGATTTTTTCATTACAAGCCTTTGTTCTTTTTCTGCAGATTTTAAGGCAGCCGATATCTCCTTAAACTGTTTGTATTCAACTAGCCTATTGACTAAGTCTTCCCTTGGGTCAGCTGATTCGGCCGCCTCATCTGCACTTATCGCATCGATGCCTTTATTTTGAGTCTGTAATGGTAGAATCATTTTTGATTTAATACTGAGAAGTGTTGCTGCCATTACCAAAAATTCGCTGGCCGAATCAAGCTTGTCCCTATCCATATCCTTTATAAACTCTAAATATTGCTCAGTTAAATCTGCTATAGGTATATCGTAAATATCTATTCTATTTTTTTCTATCAAATGAAAAAGAACATCAAATGGCCCTTCAAAAACTTCTGTTTTAACATTTAAAGCCATAGTCTCCACCTATTAAATTTTATAGCATTTTCATAGCATCTCTGACTTCTTCCAAGGTTTTTTCAGCTACTACTCGTGCATTTTTTGCTCCTGTATTTAAAATTTCATCAATTATTTTAGGGTTCTGCTCCAACATTTTTCTCTTTTGATGGATCGGCTCCATCCTGGCAACCATTAAGTCGGCCAAGTTCTTCTTGCATTCTACGCATCCGATTTGCCCCTTTTGGCAAGCTTCCTTCAGCTCTTGTACTTTTGCAGGTTCATTAAATACTGTATGAAATGCAAATACATTGCAGACATCCGGATGACCCGGGTCATTTTTGCGAATCCTTGCAGGGTCAGTAATCATCATTTTGACTTTTTCTCTTATTACATCAGGGCTTGCAGAGATTTCTATATAATTGTCATAACTCTTACTCATTTTTCTACCGTCTATACCGGGAAGCACCATAAATTCAGTATAAAGCGCCTCGGGTTCAGGAAACACCGGCTCATAAAGGTAATTGAACCTTCGTGCAATTTCCCGGCATAATTCAACATGTGCTTCCTGGTCCTTTCCGACGGGCACCTTATTTGCTTTGTAAATTAAAATGTCTGTTGCCATAAGCACAGGATATCCTAAGAACCCATAAGTATTTATTTCTCGGGTTTCCAGTTGCTTTAACTGCTCTTTATAGGTCGGACATCTTTCCAGCCAAGATAGCGGTGTTATCATAGAGAGCAAAAGGTGTAGTTCAGCATGTTGTTTTACTTGGGATTGAACAAAAATATTACATTTTTCAGGGTCAAGGCCGACGCTTATCCAGTCGATTACCATCTGCCGGATGTTTTCCTTTATATCCTGTGTATTTTTATACTCAGTAGTAAGCGCATGCCAATCTACGACAACAAAAAAGCAATCATATTCATTCTGCAATTTTACCCAATTAGTAAGGGCACCCATCATATTTCCTATGTGCAAGCGCCCAGTAGGTCTCATCCCACTCATCACTACATTTTTATCCATAAAATATGCCTCCTGATTTGGAATTTAACTACTAAAACCGCAATAGTATTAGGTCTGATAAAATAGACAGACCATTGCTTACAAATATCATTAAAGGATTTAAAATTACGTCTAACAAGTTAAGATATATTAGGATGATTAAGATAAAGGGGCCATAACTTTCTATTTGTGAAAACTCATATGCGTATTTCGCCGGCAATACTCCCATAAGTATCTTTGAACCGTCCAAGGGTGGGATTGGAATTATATTAAAAACAGCAAGCGTAAGATTATAAATAAACAAGATATAAATGAAATTTTCCAGAATGCCATTATGAAGGATATCCAATTTTAGTATCACCATACTGGCAAACGCCAATAAGAGATTTGCAATTGGACCTGCTACAGAAACTAACATCATGCCTTTTTTAGGTTCCTTATAATAATTAGGATTTATCTCAACAGGCTTAGCCCACCCAAATTTAAAAAGCCATAACATTAAGAGGCCTATCGGATCTAAGTGAGCCAGCGGGTTTAGTGATAGTCTTCCCTGCCATTTAGGCGTCGGATCACCTAAAGAGTACGAGACTCTTGCATGGGCATATTCATGAAAGGTTATTGCAAGCAATAAAGCTGGAATTCTAAGTAGCATCTCGGGTCCTAAAAAATTTGTCATAACAATCAATTATCGCCTTTCTTATTATATTTTATTGCTTTAGACACATTATATCAAACAATATACTACTACTGCAATTAAGATAAAATATATTGTGGTAGCCTACGATATATTTAAAATATAAGTTGTGAGCCTTAAACCTAATTATAAAAAAATATAAAGATAAAAGCAAGAAAAACAGGTAAACGAAAAAAGTGTGCATGAGCACACTTTTTTAAGAATCGATAATTTATCTAAACACTTGCAGAAAACGCTTTAGCTGCGCTAGGCAGCGAAATATCATAACTTAGTAAATCCTCATATGTTTGTCTGCGCACAACCAGCCGCGCTGTTTTGTTCCTTACGAAAATTACCGCAGGTCTTGGCAGCATATTATAATTGCTTGCCATAGAATAGTGATATGCACCTGTTGTAAAGACAGCTAATATATCGCCGGGAGCAATTTTAGGCAAATCTATGTCCCAAATTAACATGTCGCCAGATTCGCAACATTTTCCGGCAATAGAAACAGTTTCCTCGGCCGGCCATTTTGCTTTATTTGCAATAGCAGCTGAGTACTTTGCATTATAAAGGGCAGGTCGTATATTATCACTCATTCCGCCATCTACACTGACATATTTTCTAATTCCTGGGATATTCTTTATGGCGCCTATAGTATATAAAGTGACGCCGGCTTCTCCAACTATCGCTCTTCCCGGTTCTATTAATATCTTGGGTGCGGATAGATTATATTTTTCACAGGATTCTATAACCGATTCAACAAGAGTTTCAAGATAGTCTCTTACTTCTAAAGGCTTATCTTCTTCTGTGTATCTTACACCGAATCCACCGCCAAAATCTATCTCTTGGGTCTTAAATCCATATTTTTCTTCAACCATCTTTGCAAAATGCACCATTATATCAGCTGCTTCTCTAAAGGGCTCTTTTTCAAATATTTGTGAGCCTATATGGCAGTGAAATCCCATCAATTTTACATTTTTAATGCTTAGTGCATTTTCTATGGCCATAAAAGCATGTCCATTTTCTAAACCAAAGCCAAATTTGGAATCAATTTGACCTGTCTTTATATAATCATGAGTGTGTGCCTCGATTCCGGGCGTGAGGCGAAGAAGTATTTTTACTTTTCTGCCTGAAAGTTTACTGGTAATATCTCTTAGCAGCTCCAACTCATAGAAATTATCCACTATTATATGTCCTACTCCATGCCTTACTGCCATCTCGAGTTCATCATAGGATTTATTATTCCCATGGAAGTATATTCTTTTTGCAGGAAAACCGGCTTGAAGTGCCATGTAAAGTTCGCCACCGGATACCACATCTAAGCTTAATCCTTCTTCTTCTATTAATTTACACATTTCAACAGTAAGAAAAGCTTTTCCGGCATATATCACATCACTGTTTTTATATAAACTATTTAAATTTTCCTTATATAAACGGCAATTTTCACGTATACATTCTTCATCCATAACATATAAGGGTGTTCCAAATTCTTTTGCAAGTTCTACAGCATCGCACCCACCTATTTCCAAATGACCAAGTTCATTAATCTTGCACGGTCCATGATACATAGGATTTCCTCCTTTTTAATACAAAAAACAGCCGGGATATTTGCCGACTGTTTTAGTTTTTTAGGCAAATACCTCTCTCTTCCTGAAGTAGCGCTTCACCAAAATCTTAGTTAAATTAAAACTTTGGTGACAGTCTTATACCTATTCGGCATAAGCCCAGCGTGGCTTTGGGGAAACCACACTTCGGCGATGGTCCCTTTCGATTTGTTTAATTGACTTTCCCAAGTCTCCACAAATTTACTCTTGACCTATCGCACCTCTACCTCAACTCTTTCTGAGATGAGGTACATATTTAATTTTTTATAACTATACCATAAGTAAGCATAAGTGTCAAGGACTTTTTTAAATCGAATCGCAAAAAGCTAAATGCAATTTTTGGTTTAATTTTAATCAGCTTCAAAGTAATAGCTTATACTACGCCCTCGGATGAGTTTTGTCATATACTTCTTTAATTTTATTTCGTGTTATGTGAGTATATACTTGTGTCGTAGATATATCAGCATGACCCAGCATTTCTTGGACAGAACGCAGGTCGGCTCCATTTTCAAGTAAATGAGTAGCAAAAGAATGCCTGAATAAATGAGGAGTTATCTTTTTTGTTATGCCGGCCTTTTTAGAATATTTTTTTAATATTTTCCAAAAACCCTGACGAGTCATGGGTTTACCTAAACGGTTTAAGTATAATACTTTGCTTTCCCTGCCATTTAATATTTTTTCTCTTGCATCATTAAGATAAAGTTTTAAATATTTTATAGCAGAGGAATTTATTGGCACTATTCGTTCTTTAGATCCTTTTCCTATGCAACGTAAAAAACCGGTTTCTAAATTTATACTATCTGTCGACAGCGAAAGTAGTTCTGAGATTCTCATGCCTGTCGCGTACAAAAGTTCGAGCATACTTCTATCCCTTATGCCTAACGGATTTGACATATCAGGCTGGCAAAATAATGTCTTAATTTCTTCCGCACTTAACACTTTAGGCAGTCTGTGCTCGAGTTTCGGAGTATTTAAATTATCAGCAGGGTTACTGCTAATAATGTGCTCTCTAAACAAAAACTTGTAAAATGATTTTATAGCAGCACAGGTTCTAGATATAGTGCTACCGGCTTTGCCATCTTTTTGCATTAAAAGTAAATATGATACGATATTTGATTGTTGTGTCTCTTGAATGCTTTCAATATTCGCTTTTCTTAAATAGCTTATGTAGCCTTTCAGGTCTTGATTATATGCAGATATTGTATTTTTAGCAAGGCCTCTCTCAACTGATAAATACTCGAGAAAATCGTTTAAAAGGTTTTCCATATTGTCGCCTCAACTTTACCATACAAGCCACCACCACCCGCTCTTAGAATAAGGTTTTGGTTTCGCGCAGCTATTATACTGTTTGCTCTGACTTCCCCAATAACTTGAGCTAATTGATTAAAACTTGCATTTTGTAATACGTTTATTTCTGTCCCGAACTTTGCAACCAGTTCTTTTATGGTCTTTGCCCCTATTCCGGGAATAAACTCTAGCGGAATCTGATAATAGTAAGGTGGTCTATGAGCAGGATGTATTGCATTTTTAAAATCAGATATCATATTTATTCTATCCAAAACGCCCAGCGTTACTTCTTTGCTGCCGCATTTCGGACATATTATTATAGGTGGTTCTTCTGATGCAATATAGTTGCATTTTTTGCAAAAAGTGCGGTGATACTTGCCAAGTTTTGGATTTAGGCCGTAATTTGCTATTATAGCATTATCATTTAATCGATTAATTGCAGAAAAAATGTTTTCAAAATCGGGAAATTGTAAGTTAAGCTTGTTGTATTCTCGTGCTATTTTTTCTAAAGAATGGGCATCTGAATTTGTTATAAAGGTTTTTTCTGATAGTTCATCTATAGTGTCGGCAAAATCTGTGTCCGCACTCAGCCCCAATTCTACTGCTGCAATGCTATTGAAGTGTTTTTCAAAAGCTAGAGAAAGCCTGTCATAACAGCTACCATAAAAACTTTTAAATGGCGTAAAAGCGTGAGCTGGGATTAGCTTGCCGCCAAGTTCGTATACAATTTCAGCTAGATTATCTGCTGAAAGTTTCGCTTTTTGGCAACTTAAAGTTATATTTGTAATGTATTTGGAAAGAACCTTTGAAAATTCTTTGATTTGTTCATAATATGGGAAAAAAGCAATGCTGTGCGCCGCACCTTGTTTTTCAGTAGTTTCGACTTCTGCTCCCAAAATAACTGTAAGCTTGTTTTTATATCTTAAACCTCCGCCAGGCAAAATAGTCAGCAGACCACACTCTACCTGCTCAGCTATTTCATCGAGAACATATGGGGAAGCACAATCTACTACCCCTACAATATCGATGCCTTTATTGTTAATACAATAATCGTAAATATTTTGTAAAGTTAAACTGCGAGAAGCTGTAATCTTAATTGGTTTATTTTTTGCTCGTCCAATGTGGACATGTAAATCTGCAAAGTATTCCATTTTAATTATCACCAATGATAGATCTTGCAAGGAGTAATCCGGTAATTGTTTTTCCGTCGGTAATCTGGCCGTTAGATATTTTTTCAATGGCCTCTTCTAAAGGTATGGCTTCTGATTGAAGATACTCATCAAAATCGGCTTCTAAACTTTTCTTTTCCAAGTCAGTAGCCAAAAACAGATGAATTATCTCATTAGAAAAACCGGGAGAGGTATAAAAACTTATAACGTATTTAATGGCCTTTGGAAAATAGCCAGTTTCCTCCATAAGCTCTCTTACTGCACATTCTTCTTTTGACTCCCCTTCTTCTAGCTTTCCGGCAGGTATTTCCAGTAAAACTTTTTCGATAGCCTTTCTATACTGTCTTACCATTAGTACATTATTGTTGTTATCTATTGCAACTATCGCAACAGCACCGGGATGTTCTACTATCTCTCTTGTAGATTTTCTCCCATTCGGAAGCATAACCTCATCTACGCGAAGCTTTATAAAGCGACCGGAAAAAATATTTTTTGAGTTTAAAGTAGTTTCATAAAAATCCATTTTTGTTCTCCTATTTATTAGTTTCCTTTTATCTTTTTAGCCATGGCTAGCATTTCCTTAGCATGAGCAATAGTATTGTCTGTAATTTTAGCGCCGCCAAGCATTCGAGCCAGTTCATCTACACGCTTATCTCCATCTATCTTATAAACCTTGGTAACCGTAGTATCTCCTGTGCTTTCCTTTTTAATTAGAAAATGAGTATCACCTAAACTTGCAATCTGTGGTGAGTGAGTTACGCAGAGAATTTGATGAGTTCTGCTTATCTTAGAAAGTTTTTCTCCCACAGCCTGGGCGGTTCTGCCACCAATTCCCGCATCAATTTCATCAAAAATCATGCAGGAAATATTGTCAACTTCTGCTATTATGCTCTTTAAAGCTAACATAATACGAGAAGATTCTCCCCCTGAAATAATCTTAGCAAGTGGCTTTAACGGCTCTCCGTAATTTGTGGAGATTAGAAATTCTACATTATCAATTCCATCTTCTGACACAGAAATCTTTTTGCCATCAATTTCTATGCCCTTTGGATCCTCGGTTAACCCCATATGGACTTTAAAATTGACATTTTTCATCCCTAAATCGCTTAATTCCTTTAAAATGTCTTGCTCTAGTTTTTCTGCCACTACTTTTCGCTTTTTGCTAAGCTCCAGAGCGTTTTCAGCTAAGGATCTTTTTATCTGTTCATATTCAATCTTTAGTTCTTTGATTTCATCCCCTGTATTTATAACGTTATCTAATTCCGCAATAGCATTAGCTTTATAATCTAATAGCTCCGGTATTGTTTTCCCATATTTTAACTTAAGCCTGTTTATCAATTCTAATCTTTCATTGATTGTATTGAGTTTTTCAGCGTCGAAATCTACTGAATCCTTGAGTTCTCTTATTGTAAACGAGATATCTTCTAACTCATATAAAATATTTTTCAACGATTCTAAAATATTTTCAATCGGTTTATAGAACCCCTTGATATCCTCAAGAGAATCGATAACTTTGCTCAAATTGTCGTTTATGGAAGGTATTTCATAGTTTTGATACAAAGTTGTGTAAGCAAATTCTAAAGCACTAAATATTTTTTCAGCATTTTCGATGACTTTTTTTTCTTCTTCTAGTAATATATCTTCATCAGGTAATAGTTGAGCCTTATCTAGCTCGTCAATCTCGAACTTAAGTATTTCTTGTTGCTTTGAAAAATCCAGATATTTTTTTTCAAGTGTGCTGATTCTGCTGTTTATTTGTCGATACTTTTTATAAAGTTCGCTTACTTTTTCCTTGGAGTCTGATATAATTTTCGAGCCGAGAGAATCTAAAATATTAAGATGGTTTTTACTATCCAGTAGCGCTTGATGTTCGTGCTGTCCATGAATATCAATTAATAGTTTTCCTATTTTTTTTAACACGCCAACAGGAACAAGCCTGCCATTTACGCGAGCGAAACTGCGCCCTTCTTTGTTTACCTCTCTGCTGATTATCAGAGTATCGTCTTCCGCGTCTATGCCATATTCTGTTAAAATATCTTCAATGGCAGGGTTTTTGTAATCAAAAACTGCTTCTACACTTGCGCTTTCACTTCCGGTTCGGATAAAATCCGTAGAAGCTCTCTCTCCAATGATAAGATTTACCGCATCTATAATTATAGATTTGCCCGCACCTGTTTCTCCGGTTAAAATATTTAATCCGGGACCAAAAGAAATAGACAAATTATCAATTAACGCATAGTCTCGAATAGAGAGGTTAAGGAGCATGTCATGCCTCCTATTTCATAATCTCTTCGAATTTATTTAAAATGTCATCAACGGCCTTTTTAGATTTTGCTATAACTAAAATGGTGTTGTCTCCGGCTATGGTTCCCAGTATTTCAGGCCAATTAAGACCATCAATAGCTTCTCCCACAGCTGGAGCAGTCCCTGAAGAAGTTTTTATTACTATAAGGTTGCCTGCCGAAGCAAAATTTGTTATGGATTCTTTAAAAATTTTAAGTAACCTGTCCGATGAAACTGACATATTTTCAGGTGCTTCCGCGTAGCAGTAACGTCCGTTATCTTTTAATACTTTTATAAGTTTTAGTTCTTTAATATCCCTAGATACTGTTGCCTGGGTGACGTCAAAACCTGCTTTTCTTAATTCAGCTGCTAGTTCTTCTTGAGTTTCTATTGGTTTTTCTTTTATAATTTCACGAATTTTGAAGTGCCTTTTTTGTTTCATTAATGCACCTCCGTGGATGTTTTATGGTATTTATGTAATTACTCGCTCAACTTTTTTCTGAGGACATCATAAAAACTTCTTTCCTTCAAACGGATTAAGCGAGTTAAAAAATTCGACTTTTTTATTATAATTTGATCACCAGGAAGCAGCTTGTATCCTTGCTGGCCATCGACGGTGAGCATAATTTCCGGATGATCCGCCAGAAGCTTTACTTTTATAACATCATTCTCTGATACTACGATTGAGCGGCTGCGAAGTGTATGGGGACAAATCGGTGTAAGCAACAGCAGATTCATATTTGGGTGGATTATCGGCCCGCCGGCCGAAAGAGAATACGCGGTAGAGCCTGTAGGGGTTGCAATAATCAGGCCATCCGCCGGATATGTATCTATGTATTCCTCATTTGCATATGTTTTAAGGCGAATCAATCTTGCAAAAGGACCTTTTGTCACTACCGCATCATTTAAAGCTAGAAACTTTTCCAGCACTTCTCCGTCTCGCACAACCTGTGTCTCTAGCATCATCCGATAATCTATAGTGTAAGAGTTTTTGCTGAATCGTTCAAGATCAGTATATAAATCTGCAAGCTCTATTTCTGTTAGAAAGCCCACATGGCCTAAGTTTATTCCCAGTATTGGTATTTTATATGGTGCCACATGCCTTGCAACATTCAAGAGGGTACCGTCCCCTCCTAAGGTTACGGCAATATCGATTCTTTGAAAAAAGTCTTCAGTTTCTATGGAATGTTCTGATATGCTCAGAACATCAGCAATATCCTTGGGTAGTACTACTGAATAGCCTCTACTCTCAAGCCAATTTATCAATCCGCTTACCAATTTAGTTAAATTTTTTTTATTTACATTAGGATATAAACCAAGTGTTGTCAATTGTATCATCCCCTAGCCAAGAAACCAATAATAAAACCTGCAAGAAGCAAAATAAAGTAAAATATTAAGCGCTTTATATAAGAGAGACCGCTGTTTTTTACTTGCAATATAGAATATTCCACTGTGCGAATCTTTTTTCTTTCCATATCAATTAAAATTAACCCATGCGGTCTATATACCATAAAATACTCTAGCAGCTGTCTCCTTGTTCCGCTGTGTTTAGGTGATGTAACTTTTTTACCGGATTTTACTTCGGCAATATATATCTTATTACCTTTTTTTATTATCATATCTGCTCTTACTGTAATTTTATGAGGCTTGCCATCGACAGAAAGTATATATTCTCTTTCACTTTGTAAATCAACTATTTCAAAACCTTTGCTCTCAACAAATTCAATAGCTTTAAATTCGCTTTTTCGCGCTTTTTCCATCTTTTTCCGCAAGCTGCGGTTCTTTAAAAATCTTAAAATATTAACGGTTATAATTGCGCCGAATATAATACCTGCCATTAACAAAAAAATATAATCCATTTTTTTATCCTATGACAGTTCATTGTGAGATTTATTGACTATAGCTTCAATATCAATAATAGAATTATCCGTCCTGTCTTTCCTAAAATGAGCAAGATACTCTATATTGCCTTTTGGGCCTTTTATCGGAGAATAGGTTAAATTAATTACGTATAATCCGCACTGATTAGCACTTGAAATTACATCAGAGATAGCTCTTACGTGAAGTTTGGCGTCTTTTACCACACCATGTTTGCCTACTTCTTCACGCTTTACCTCAAATTGAGGTTTTATCAAAGTTATCAGATCACCTTCTGGCTTTAAAAGTTCATAAAAAACATTAAATACCTTTGATAAGGAAATAAAGGAAAGGTCTGCTGTAATTAAATCTACCTGCTCTCCGACATCTGTAAGGGTAAAATGTCTTATATTCTTTCTTTCCATAACAATTACCCTATTATCTTCTCTGAGACTGTAAGCAAGCTGACCATATCCTACGTCTACGGCATAAATCTTTTTTGCGCCTCTTTTTAACATGCAATCAGTAAAACCTCCGGTAGAAGCACCGGCGTCTAAAACAACCTTGTCTCTTACGTTTACTGCAAAAACTTCTAATGCCTTTTCCAGCTTCAGTCCGCCTCTGCTTACATAAGGACACATTTTTTGTTTTAGCGCAATATTGCTTTCTACGCTAACTAATGTCCCGGGTTTATCAACTACATTGTTGTTTACAAGCACATTGCCGCACATTATTTCTGCTTTTGCTTTCTCCCTGCTTTCAAATATACCATTTTTGACTAATAAAATATCAAGCCTTTCTTTTTTCTGGTCCATTATGATCAATTTCTCTCCTGCTTTTTTCGCTTAGCTCCGTTGCTCTTAGGCAAAATATCAATATGTAGCTTGTTGTTTAGAATATATAAAAACAGTGCTACATTTTGCACAACTGTTTTTGAATTATTTATAGCAATACTTTTGCCGGCAGCCTTACCACCTACCGTCAGCATAGAAATTAAACCGGTAAGTATCATTTTGATTATAATTTCCTTATTGCTGCCTCCCTGGACCGCTATTTTCACTACTATCGCGGCACCTGCGGCACCACTTATAATCCCGCAAATATCTCCTACGATATCGTTGCAAAAATTTGACACAATATCAGCATTTTTCACGAGTCTCACCGCTTCTTTGCCGCCGGGAGTTTTATCTGCAGCCATAGCATGAAAAGGTGCTTCGTTTGCTGACGCAACAGCTATCCCAATTATATCAAAAATGATGCCAATAGCAATTATAATAAGCAAAATAATCAGCGAAACAATTATATTCACTTTATCTAATAACATTTCCGAGATAAAACTAAAAAAAACAGAGAGTCCAAAAGCCATCATACAAGCTCTGTATACCCATCTGGTTTTTGAACTCTCATTATTCTTCTTAGATTTCTTGTCTTCTGAATCGAGGTTCAATAAATTACCTCCATTTTTATACGTGAGCAGGCGGTAATAGGCAGGGTAAATTTTGTGGCTTAGGTCTAGCAGGATTTCCCCGGCAGACATCTAATCGTTGCCGAAAAGACGGTTCCCCTTTAAGTCCACCGCTGCTTTGTTGCCAAAAACAGGGCTAGATTGCCACTTAGTCCACACTGTAATCCCCTGTCTATCTCCTTGCGGAACAGTCTAGGAGTTTTCCTCACCAAAACCTGACTCTTCCTAGCCTCTTTTGCAGGATGGATTTCAAAGGCAAAGATTTGATATGTGGTTTGGCCAAACCACATATCAAGTAACATCCTTTTTCCGCCCATCCCACTCAAGGCAGGCTACGCTGCACCCAACATTCATCGGATGCAGGTTCACACCCTAAGCCGTAACTTTCAGTATTTTCTTGGAGCCACGCACTTAGGTCTCCGCGGAGGTAGGGTCAACGCCTACATGCCATTGTAGATCGCCCCATCCTCCTTACTCCCAGCACCAGCCCCCGACTGGGCGTCAGCGGCCAGCACCAAGAACTTCATCGATGTGCCCTTGACGGATTTTTAGCCCCGCCTTCAGAGGAGTGGTTTTGACTAGAATACTGCACCGCCTGCTCCTGCTTTGACATTTATTATAACACAAAAAACGCTAAAATTCAATAATTGGAGTTCAGGCCTTAGTGGTCTCGGTTTGCTATAAATTCAATTAAATTCATAAAAAACTCATTATTAGGATAATCTGATATTAGATCTTTAGCTTCGTTCGAAAGTTTATTTACCAGTCTCAAAGATTCTTCAAGACCTAATATGCTGACAAAGGTATTTTTATGATTCCTTAAATCACTTCCTATCGGTTTCCCTAAAATAGATTCATCGCCTTTAACATCTAAGATATCATCTACAATCTGAAAGACTAACCCTATTTTATCTCCCAGATCTTTGAATAAAGAGAGATCTCTTGGAGAAGCACCGGCAAGCCTGGCTCCCGCCCATGTTGCAACACTAATTAATGCTCCTGTTTTGTGGGTGCTTATATAAAAAAGTGTATCTATGTCAATATCCTTCCCTACTGTATCGATGTCGGCAGTCTGCCCGCCCACCATTCCACATCCTCCGGCTGCAATCGATATTTCACGCACTATATCAATCACTGCCTCAGGTAAAATTCCATCTATACCATAATTTGAAGCTATTGCGCAAAAAGCATGCGTAAGCAGCGCATCTCCTGCTAAAAGCGCTATAGCCTCTCCAAATTTTTTGTGACATGTCGGTTTTCCGCGCCTTAAATCATCATTGTCCATGGCAGGAAGATCGTCATGTATTAGTGAATACGAGTGTATCATTTCAATGCCACATGCAGTTGGAATAACTTTTTTATAAGAAAGCCCAAAAAATTCTGCAGACTTCATTACCAGAATCGGTCTTAGTCTTTTTCCTCCCGATAAAACGCTGTAGGTCATTGCATTGTATAACTTTAAAGGCAGCGTATCCTTTTGAGGCAGATAGTTTATAAGCTCATTGTCGATAATCTGAGACATATGCTTCATTTCTTTTTCAAAATCATTCACCTGCTTCTAAGCCTCCGTCAAAATCCTTTATCACAAAATCGCCATTTAGGTCTTTTGTTAAAACTTGTACTTTCCCCTCAGCCTCATCTAAAATTTTTGAGCATATTTTGATAAGCTTTATACCTTCCTCAAAAAATGAAAGCGCTTCTTCTAAGGTAAGATCACCTTTCTCTAGTTGTCCTGCAATATACTCTAATCTTGCTATCGCATCTTCGTATTTGTACTCAGTATTCAAGTATTCTCATTCCCCTCTTTGCATTCCTTTACATTGCATACAAGGCTGCCTTCTGACAACAATATTACAACCATGTCTCCTTCTTTGGCATCTTTTGCGCTTTTTATTATCCTTTTAGAATCAGCATCCATGCAAATACTGTAACCTCTCTTTAGTATAGAAATAGGACTTAAAACCTCAAGCTTATCTATATAGGTATTCAGCAGGGCTCTCTTTTCTGATAAATATATATCCATTACTCTTAGAAGTTTTTTTATAATTTCATCTAATGCAAGGCGGTTATTAATAATATAGGTTTGCGGCCTTTTAAAAACAGGAAGTTTGCTTAAATATTCAAGTTTTTGTCTTTCGGTGCCTATATACCTTGCCATTGCATTAAGCAATCTCAAATTCAGGTGCCTTATTTCATTTTTAAGAACAGCTTTTGAGGGCACCGCCATTTCTCCCGCGGCCGATGGAGTCGGTGCCCTTTTATCTGCAACAAAATCGCTTATGGTATAATCGGTTTCATGGCCTACCGCTGAAATAACCGGAATGCCAGAGCTTGCAATTGCCCTTGCTACTTTTTCTTCATTGAACGCCCATAATTCCTCTATGGATCCTCCGCCTCTTCCAACAATTATCACATCTATGTCACCTAATTTATTTAATTCGTCTATAGCAGCACAGATCTCATCAGCGGCTCCGGTTCCCTGAACTAAAGTAGGGGCGATGACGATATCTACGTTAGGGAATCGCCTTTTTATTACCGTAAGCAAGTCTCTTATCGCAGCTCCGGTAGGTGATGTAACTATTCCTATTTTTTTTGGCAAAAAAGGTATAGGTCTTTTTCGCTCTGCGCCAAAAAGACCTTCCTTGTCTAATTTAGCTTTAAGCTTTTCAAAGGCAATATGCAATGCTCCGATTCCGTCTGGCTGTAAGTCTTCTGCATAAAGTTGATATTCTCCGTTTTTTGCAAAAACGCTTATAAAGCCTAAGACTATTACCCTCATTCCATTTTCAGGAGTAAAAGGAAGGAGCCTATTAGCATCCCTAAACATCACACATCGTATTTGAGATTTTTCATCCTTTAAAGTAAAATACATATGACCAGATACATGATGCTTAAAGTTTGAAATCTCTCCTCTGATATAGACCTGTCGCAAAATTTCATTAGAATCAAAAAGACTTTTTATAATGGTTGTAACTTCGCTTACTGTAAAAATGGGTTTCAAGATAAACCTCCGTTAAGCAAAATCGGTTTATTTGCTTTCATATTCTCTGACTACCGATCCTAAAAGGCCATTTATAAATTTATAAGACTTTTCATCACTGTATTTTTTTGCTATTTCAACAGCTTCATTTATTGAGACACTTGCAGGTATGTCATCTCTATAGAGAATTTCATATATCGCAATCCTTAGAATATTCCTGTCCGAAGAAGCCATGCGATTAACTTTCCAATCGCCGGAATACTTATTTATAATCTCGTCTATAGATTCCAAATTGTTCAAAACACCATTGACCTCATCAAGAACAAATTTTTTCTGTCCTTGATCATTTAAAGAAGGGATAGCAATTTCCATTGCTTCTTCAATTGTATTCTCTCCTACATCAATTGCAAAGAGTATTTTAAAAGCTTGTTCTCGTGCGGTTTTCCTACTCAAAAAAGTACACTCCTCATCTTTTTGCGGAATGAAAAATATTATTTACTTTTTCCCTAATATCTTTGTCGCCACTTAGATATTTGCCAACATAATATCCTATAGCACCGCATAATACAATAAATAAAGTTTTCAAAAATCCGACTGCAAGTATCATTATACCAATTAGAACACCGATTATGCAACCGATTATCTCATTGCGATGCTCGGCCCATAATTCTTGCAAGAAGTTCAATATTATCACCTCTCATTTTAAAGCTTTCGGTTTGGACTGATTAGAAATATTAATTATATTTATCTGGATATCACTTACCGGAACACCCGCAGTAGTTTCTATAAAGTTTTTAATAGTATTTTGAAGTTCTGCAGCTATATCGGGTATTACAACATCATAATTTACAACAAGTTTCAATATTATTGATACGCCCTTGTCTTGTCTTTTTACAATTATAGTTGAATCCTTTATATTCTCATTATCTTTAATAACTTTAAGAACCAAGCTTTCTACTGCGTCAAGCGTAATAGCAATTTTTCCTAATTCATCACTTTTTATTATCGTTTCTCGAACTTTTTTATTTGATTTTAGGCTGTAAAACAAAAATCTTATTCCAATTAGAAGTAAAACAATGCCTGTTGCCAACGCTTCGGTTCGTCCATATAAAAGAGTTAAACCCGCAATTGCATATTCGAATCTTATTGTTTTTAAGGAAAACATAATTACGGCTATAGAAACTAGAGAAAAAACCAAGGAATAAATAGCAAGTAAAAATCTATCAAAAAAATTCATGCATAAAACCTCCCTAATTTAAGTTAACCCCCTGAATTGTTGCCAGGGGGCATATATTATTTACTGTCATTTTCTTTTTCAGCAGGAAGACCAAAGCTTACACCTTGCACATGAATATTTACATCTGTCACAGACAATCCAGTCATATTTTCAATAGCCTTTTTAACATTTTCTTGAATATTCCATGCAACCTCAGGTATCCTCACGCCATAATCCACGATAATATACAAATCAACAGTAACATTTTTATCGTTTACCGCGACTTTTACACCTTTTGACAAATTCTTACGTCCTAAAATTTCAGTAATATCTCCTACAACACCGCCGCTCATACCTGCTACTCCTTCTACTTCTGTAGCAGCAAGGCCGGCTATAACACTAATTACATCATCGGAAATTTTTATAGAACCTTTTTCGCTGTCAAAATTCTGATCTGCGCTCATCGCAAACTCCCCTTTCAAAATGATCTTGCATTTCAAAGTTATTATAACAAGCTGGTTATTTTAATACAACTCCCATGTAACGCATATTAGCATAAAAAGAGGGGTATCCCTCTTTTTATAAACTTTTGCTTGTGAACTATTCACCACTTATTCATTCATTCGTTGAAATGGGAGCTTCTTGGTCAATAACAGTAGCCTGCCAAGTTTACCCAAGCTCTAAGGGTAGTCCCTACCCCAATAATAATTTTTAGCTATGGTTTGGCTATCGCCATGGTTATTAGCAATTTATCTCCCACTTATAAAAGATGGGAGATAAATTGCTAAAGAGGGTCAAATTACTGCTCTATATCTATTACTGCGTTGCAATTCGGGCATTCTGCTTTATTGTCTTCTATAAAATCTTTATCTATATATACTACTTCGTGGCAATTTGGACAATCGACTTCGATAAACCCTTCATCATCGAATTCGTAGTCCTCGTCATCCTCATAATCGTCGTAATCTTCATCATCACCGTATACTTCTGACTCTAACTCGCCAAGATCTTCATCAATACTCTCCATATATTCTTGAGTATCTTCCATCATCACTTCTAGATCATCAACTGCTTCTGCTATATCGCTCATTACATTTATTATTTCTGTTATGGCTCTTTTTGTTTTTGCATCCTCAATATCAAGACCATCTACCAGTCCTTTTAAATAAGATACTTTTAAGCTGACATCACGCATGTTAATTCCTCCTATTCATTTTTATACTCTACTTAAGTATTCTCCTGTTCTCGTATCTATCCTTACAACATCGCCGATCTCAATAAAAAGCGGCACCTGGACTACTGCTCCAGTTTCAAGGGTTGCAGGCTTAGAACCGCCTGTTGCTGTATCTCCTTTGAACCCAGGTTCTGTCTGAGTGACCGTAAGCTCAACAAAAGTTGGCATTTCAACTCCTATAGGAGCTCCGTCATAAAAAGTTACAACAGCCTCCATATTCTCCTTTAAATAATTGACCGCATCACCTAATTGGTCCTTTGTAAGCGGAACCTGCTCAAAGGTTTTTGTATCCATAAAGTGATATACATCGCCTTCGGAATACAAATACTGCATATTTTTTCTTTCTATTATAGCTCGGTTAAGTTTTTCGCCTGCTCTAAAAGTTTTTTCAAAGACTTGTCCCGTCTTAACATTTTTGATTTTTGTCCTGACGAAAGCAGCGCCTTTTCCTGGTTTTACATGTTGAAAATCTACTACTGTATACACTTCTCCGTCAATCTCTACAGTAACACCGGTTCTTAAATCATTAGTTGATATCAAGTAAAGCACCTCCACTTTTGACTATAGCACATTTTGCAAATTAGCTTTTGCAGCATAACAAGAATCATATCTGTGACTTTGTCATTTAATAATATATCATATTTTGGTTTGTTTGAATATAGGTTTTAAGTTATATTCAAAGATAATAAAGGCTTATTCTTGCGGTAAGTTTGCATAATGTAAATGAATCAAGCGGCAGACTATCAATAGCCTCCAAGCTTAATTCTTCAACCTTTAAGAATCTAGAATAGTTCTCCATCTCATCTAAAAATTCCAGCAAAACCTCGTAAATGCCTTCGGCGCTAATTTCTATAGGAATAACATTTATTTCGGAATTCCCTATGTGTTCTATTCTTGTCTGGTCTGGGTAAATCGAAACTATCTTTACCTGCTTATCGTTGCTCCATCTTTCGATGTCCTTGAGAAACTTAGGAATCTCCTTATTTTTAGGGATGTATTTTGCAGCTTTTTGAGCTAAGTGTGCATCGTTTTCATAGATATTAATGTACTCTGTTTTAGTGTTTAAAGCTTCTTCCAGTTGTGATTTTAAGTCTCGATTCCTTATCAATTTCGGATATAGCACAAAATAAAATGCACATATAAGAAGGCAAATGGCTGTCAAAACTACCAGGTTGTCTTCAGATCTTTTAAGATATTTCTTTAAACTTAAAAATTTAAATTTCAATTGCAAATCAATCCTTAGCAAGTTCTACAAGTAATTCAAAATCATAATTTGCCGTAAATTCGCTTTTCGCTTCCCGGCGGCGAACAAATCCTAATTGAATATCTGAAACATCTTCGGTATTTGCGAAATTCTCCATAGCTTCTGCCACAGATGCGTTATCAACAGCATGGCAATAGAAGTTGAGCAATCTGTCTTCACCGGCTTTTAAGGAAATTATGGAAACACTATCAGGTACCACTTTTACAAGCTCATCTATTTTGCGGGCATAATTTATTTTGGTTTTAGACAAATCTTTGTATGCATTTTGTCTTTTATTTAAATCCTCTGGCGTAAGTTCAAATTCTCCAGTTTTTTTAATCTCCAGGATGTCTTTATGAACACTTCTAATTTCCTCTTTGAGCAAATCGTTAGATCTATTTATGAGAACGGTAGAAGACAGGAACAATAAAATAAAAATGCATGCTCCGAAAACAAAAATTGGGCGGCGAGTTTTTCTAGACATTTTTGTTAACATTTCTGATGGCATAAGATTTAACTTGTGCATTTTACCTACCTCTTAACGCAAGGCCGATTGCACTGAAATAATCTAATATATCAGAATTTAACTTTATGTTTGCGGAAATATGGTCTACTGCAAATTCCGCTCCCATAAAAACTTCAACATGAAAGTGTTTTTCAAGTACGGCCTTACAGTACTTTGATTTGCTTCCTTCTCCCGCAATAACTATTTTTTCAATTTTTTGCCCGCCATTTCGCATATAAAATTCGAAAGTCCTTGAGATTTCAATTATAAAATTTTTATATGACATAGGAAAATAATCTATGTTTTCCCAATCAGCTTGCTTATCAGCTTCGTTTATATTAAAAAAATCAAGGTTTCTTACTAGAATAATTTCCCCGTCATTTAAAATCGTTATTTCGCTATAATCAAAATCCAAATCAATTATAGCAATTGGGTCATAATTTTTTTGAACCTGAATTACACAAGCATTTGCAAGAGGATATACATCTAGGGAATTTGGAAAAATACCGGCGTCTAAAGCAATCTTGGCATAATTTTTTGCTATGCCTTCCGGCACTGCTGCTATTAATATACTGCAAGTATTTTTGCCGTGGTATAAAACCTCATAATCGCTGATAAATTTCATGCCAAAAGTTGCCAAAAACTCTTGAGTTTCCCAAAATATAGCCTCTTTTAATTCTCTCTTACTAAGGCGCGGCAATTGAATCTGCCGAAAGAGAGCATACTTACTTGAAATTCCAATAATAATTTTTCCGGAAAATATGTCTTTTATTTCTATAAAGCATTTATTCATAATGCTCTTTTCCAATGGAGTTTCCGGAATTATTTTGCCAATCGGATTTTCTATTTTATAAAAGTTCTTGACGAAATATGATCTTCTGTTTATTGTTACATTTGCAATTTTTATATCTTTTGCTCCAATGTCTATTCCTGTATGTAGCGAACTTTGCAGCATTGATAAAACTCCTTACTCATGATGTGGGTTCCTTGAAACAATATCCATTGCTTTTAGCAGCTGTATAATGACATCAGTGCGGTATTGCCTATTTAAAAGATCTGTTTTGGCATATACTTCGCCTTTCTTAGTTACCACATACTTTGTCGGCAAATTATTTAACGCAATGGCCATAATATCAAGACGGCAATGCTCGCACTTGCAAATATCCCTATCTCTCATAAGCTCTTCTAAAAGTAAAGCAACGATATCTTCCATATAGTTTTTTAACTTGAATTCGCTATTTTGCTCCATTTTATCAATACCCCTTATACTAGAATAAGATTACTTTTTAAGAACTTTTTAATTTACCCATAAGCCAAAAGGCGTAAGTTTTGTTGTTAACACAGAATTGCTGTTTTTCGCTTTTAAAAAAATTTCTACAGAATGTTTTCCTGATCGACTAAAACTTACTTGGCCTAATTCAGCCACAGGATTTACTCCATTGTTCTTTTTTCGATAAAGCACTCCATTACTAAAGTAATATATAATTTTCTCGCCACTGCCGCTTATTATTTTTATCTCATTTTCCGATAGTGACTCAATGGTTTTGGCCTGCTTTACGGTAGTTGAAAGCCACAAAAAGGCTTGTCTGATATTTTGACTGTCAAAAATCTTGGCATTTTCGCTATCGTAGGACTTTTGTCCGCTGCTGTAAAGCATAAAAGCCGTGGTAAGCACAAGGCTTAAAAGTCCTAAAGAAAGAATAAGTTCAATAAGAGTAAAACCATCTCTTCTGTCAGTATTTTCCTCGATATGTTGCAACTTCTACCTCCTGGTTATCTCCCTTTATTGTTACAGTTATCATCAACAGATTTTCATTTTTTACCAGATATTTTATGCTTCGTGCAAAACTATAATTATCTAATTTTACAATGTCTTTTTGTTGATACGTAAGTTTTTTAAGCAGTTCCTCAAAAGAAAACGATTTTAACTCCTCTATTGTATCTTGCGCCAAAGCCGTGGCCAGCATCATCTCCTCTGTTCTTCTATTTGATTTTACGCTTTGAGAAAAAAGTCCGCAAAATGGAATTGTTATCAAAGAAAGTAGTGTTACAGCAACTATTATTTCGATAAGCGTCGAACCTTTTTCGTTAGATTCTTGGAGGTATTTTATCAATTCTCACCCTCCCTGTTGCTACAGAAACTATTACATAAATTGTATCATCTCCATTTGTCAGTGCTATGGTGCCTCCTTGATTAGGCGCTCCCGATGGGCCAAATATTATAGTTTTGCCGACATTTGTATAGCTGGTCCAGCTAAAAATTACATTTTTCGGTAGTTTTACAAATTTACCGTATTTGCCGGCAAGTATTTGATAATTATCTCCACGTTCCAGGTCTATTACTATTTTATATGGTATGCCTTCGACCATAGATTTTTGCTGTGCTAGGCGGATGTTTTCTGCAAGTTCAAAAGCAGCTGTTTTAAGATCAGAATTTGCGGCGTTTTTCTTAAAATCAGGAAGTGCTATGCCGGCCAATAATCCGAGTAATGATATGACAACAACTAATTCAATTAAAGTATATCCTCTGCAATCTTTATAGTCATATATCATTTGTAATTCGTTTAAAACCCCCTTTAAAATAAATTGTAAACATCAAACATGGGAATTACAACCGAAATCACTATAAATGAGACTAAAATCGTCATAAATATTATCATTACAGGTTCAATAAGGACAGTTATCTTGTCGGAAAGGATCTTAACTTCCTCTTCGTAAAAAGAGGCTGCTTTATCTAGCATTTCTGCAAGATTCCCTGATTCCTCCCCTATAAATATCATTTCTAATGCCAGGGGAGAAAAAATATTATCAGGCATGAGACCGGCTAAATTTTTCCCTTGTTTCAGCCCCTCCCATACGGCATATAGCTCTTTTTTAATAAACTGATTCTTTACAGTGCCCATTGAAATTTCCAGTGCTTTTAAAATAGGTATTCCACTAGATACCAAAATATTTAGCAGCTTTATTACCTGCGCAGAGGTTTCGTTTTTTATGAGCTTACCTATCAAAGGAATTGAAAGTTTTAATTCATCTATACGGCATGCAATAGAAAACGACTTCTTGGATTGCAGAGTAATAAAAAATATTGAAGATAAAAAAATAAGGATGCCCAAGCAAAATTCTACCATATTTGAACTTACCGATAAAAGAATCCGAGTAACTCTAGGTAGTTGCACTCCGGCTGATGAAAATATGTTAGCGTAGACCGGCAAAACTTTGGTTGATAGGAAAATGATTGTCCCGATTGATGCAACGCCTAATATTGCAGGGTATGTCAGTGCGTTTTTTATTTTCTCACTTTGCTTTGAATTACTTGAATAATATTCAGATAATAACTGTAACGCCTCGCTTAAATTTCCTGATATCTCCCCGGCTTCAATAGCGGAAATGAAAACATCAGAAAATGCATATGGGTAGTTTTTGCAGGAGTCAGAAAGGGAGCTGCCGCGCTCTACTTGTCGGCTTATATTCATAATAATCTTGTGCAATTTACTATTTTTTGTCTGTTTTGCTATAGAGCTAAGGCTTTCTACAATACCAACACCTGAATCGAGCATAATTGCAAGGTGTCTGCAAAATATTGCAAGTTCAAAAAAAGTTATTCTATTAAAAAGAGCTGCTAAAATATATATAAAACTGTTTTTGTCTATGCTTTTAATCTTAACAGGAATGTAACCGTCGTTTTTTATCTTTTTTGCAACTGCGTAATCGCTTTCTGCCTCTACCATGCCAATTGCCTTGCTGCCGGCAAAATTTTTGCCTTTATAATAGTAAAGTGACATTATTATCCATCCTTTATCAAAAGACAACACGCATCATTTCTTCGAGCGTGGTAATACCATTTTTAACTAATGATGCTGCGCTAGATTCCATTGAATCATAGCCATTAGCATATAATAAACTTTCAATTTCTTTCAAAGTTGCCCTTTTTGATATGAGTTCCCGATAAGGAGATGAAACTTCAAAAATCTCTCCGACTACTGTCCGGCCTTTATAACCTGTAAAATTACAAGCCTCGCATTCTTTTCCCTTAAAGATGTAATGCTCTTTATTATCATTTATATCCAGATAAGATGCTTCATACTTTGATGCCTTGAACTTTTCTTTGCATATGGGACAAATTTTGCGAACTAATCGCTGCGAAATAACTCCTACAAGGCATGAAGCCAGAAGATAAGATTCTACCCCCATATCTAAAAGTCTGGTAATAGCTCCTAATGCATTATTTGTATGTAACGTAGAAAAAACAAGGTGGCCGGTGAGTGCCGCTCTAACTGCAATATCCGCCGTTTCTTTGTCTCTTATCTCTCCGACCATGATGATATTTGGGTCTTGCCTTAGAATAGCTCTCAAACCTGTGGCAAAGGTTATTCCGCTTTTAGGATTAATCTGTATTTGGTTGATGCCGGAAAGTGCATATTCTACTGGATCTTCTAATGTAACTATATTTTGATTTGGCTTATTTAAATAATTTATCATAGAATAAAGAGTTGTAGTTTTGCCGCACCCGGTAGGTCCGCATACTAGAATCATGCCATAAGGAAAACTCAACATTCTGTAAATCTGCTCTTTTTGTCTATCGCTAAATCCAAGCTGATCTATATTTCGCAAAAACTTGTCGCGATTTAATATTCTAAGAACAGCTTTCTCGCCTTTTGTTGTAGGAATAGTGGATACCCTTATATCAATCAGATTGTCGTCTATTTCTAAATTAAAGCTTCCATCTTGGGGAATCCTCTTTTTTGTAATGTCAAGCTTTGCCATTATCTTAATTCTTGCTATCACTGATTGCAGTAAGATTTTATCAAAGAACATTACTGAGACAAGCTCTCCGTCAACTCTATATCTTATACGAACATTCTTTTCTTGAGGTTCAATATGAATATCGCTGGCGTTCTTTTTGACTGCTTGGTATATTATGGTATCTACCAGTTTTACAACAGGAACTTTTTCAGCATCCTTTAGCTCTTTTTTGGTATGTGCTGTTTCTTTGATTTTAAAATTAGAATATGATTTGTAATAAGTATCTATGGCTTTTTGTATTTCAGTTTTTGATGCTATAACAATTCTAATATCGCAGCCGCTGGCAAATTTTACATCATCTACGGCAAATATATTGTAAGGGTCACTTACTGCTATCACTAAAGAGTTGCCATCTTTTTCAATAGGTAAGATAGTATGTTTTCTGGCAATATCTTCAGGCACCAAGTCAATTACATTTTGACTGATATAAAGCCTGCTTAAGCTCACTTGCGGTATCCCTGTAGCAATTGCTAAAATTTCAGCTAATTTTCCCTCGGAAATCAAATCTTCATCTGCGATTACTTCACTTAATCTTTTGCCGTTCGAAAGTTGTATTTTTTTAATCTTTTTCAATTCGGCTGTCGTAATATAACCCTTTTCTGATAAAAAATCCTCGAGTCTTTTTCCACCCGTCACTACAGCCTCGCTCCTCTAATTTATATTAATACCGATTAAGAAAAATCAGATTCTTCCTTTCCATATATTTTAAGATTAGGCCTTCAAATTTTCGGATAATCTTAGTTCCAAAAAATTCCTTATCGCCTATCGGCTTTACTAAAATTGCAAATAGCCCACTGCGTTTTGCGCCTAAAATATCGGTAAATATTTGATCGCCAATAGCTGCCGTTTCTTCCGGCTTAGTGCCTAGTATATTCAAGCCTTCCTTAAAAGCTCTTTTAAGCGGCTTATAGTGGCCTGATACTGCGGGAATCCCCAGCTTATTCGCACACACTCTTATGCGGCTTGCAGTATTGTTAGAAATAATGCATAGAAGGAATCCCTCTTCTTTACATAAATTCACCCAATTTATCAACTTATTGTCAATATCTGCTGAATTCCACGGAAGTAGAGTATTGTCAATGTCTATAAGTATTCCTCTGATATTTTTTTTCTTTAAATAGTTTAAATCTAATTTATAGATATTTTCGATATAAAGATCAGGGCAAAATAGCTCTAGCATAATCATTCCTCATAAAAAAATTTATGTTTAGTTATTGCTACTTTCAATCTTCTCTTGAGCGTTTAAATGATCTGCATATGTTTTAGTAAATATATGCGAACCGTCGCCTTTTGCTACAAAGTAAAGATAATCAACATTTGCAGGAGAAATTGTTGCAAGTAGCGATGAAAGTCCAGGTGCTCCTATTGGTCCAGGAGGCAAGCCTGTATTTTTATAAGTGTTGTATGGCGAATTTATCTCAAGGTCGTCAAAGGAAAGCTTCTCCTTGTGTTCATCTAACAAAAACTCTATTGTTGCGCAAGACTGCAAGGGCATCCCCTTTTCAAGTCGGTTGTAAAATACTGCTGCAATTATCGGCCTTTCACTTTCAAGTTTTGCTTCTTTTTCTACTATAGATGCTAATGTAACTATTTGGTATATGCTATACTTAGGATGTTTTTCTTCTAATATTCCAGACAATTCAGTTTTATATATTTTCTCAAATTGCTTTAAAAACACATCGATATAAAACTCCACGCTTCTGTCCTTAGGCAAAAAATAGGTGTCAGGAAATAGAAATCCTTCCAGAGTAGCATCTTGTGGAAAATCTTTAAGAAAGTCGTACTTATCCTTAAAATTTTGCGCCTTAGCATAGCTGATAAATTCAGCTGTATCATTAATCAAGCCCTTATCTTTTAATATGTTGGCAATGTCTTTTAAAGTGCTTCCCTCAGGAATTGTAACTCGAACATCATTAATTGAATTTTTTTCATCTATTAACTTATTTAAGATTTCCCCGACGGTCATAGAGGGACTTAAATAATATCTTCCACTTTTTATCTTTATATCCAGCCCCTTTATTTTCGCATAAAGAATAAAAATTGTATCATTCTTTATTAAGCCTTTACTTTGCAAGTTTAGTGCTAGTTCTTGTGCTGTTTCACCTTTCTTTACCTCGAATTCGACGGCTGCCTTATTTGATGGGTCTTTTGGAGAAAGTGAAATTTTAAACCAAATTGCTATAATCAAAACTAAAATGATTGCTATTAAAAACACTGCTTGGGCTTTATTTGATTTAATATATTTTATCAGGCTTTGGCCTGAATATTTTAATTTATATCTCAAATATTTTTGCACCTCTTTATTTTTTGTTGAAGATTTTCCTTAAATTCGTGCGCTGTATCAAATAAAATAGTGGTATACCTATTCCGGCAACGGATATAAGCTCGCCTAGGCCAATATATAGAGCTGTCGCAATATAGGGAACGCTATAAATTTTGGAAAGGTAAAAAGCTACTCCTAAAGCATTCAGGACTATAGGCGGAACCGCTCCTAAAAAGGGGTTTGGCATTTTGCTTGTGATATAAGCGGCTAAAAAGGTAATCAAGCTGCCAAGACAGATATCCCATAAACCTAAACCGCCTAATATATTTGCAATCAAACAGCCTACAAAAAGACCGGGAACAGCTGCCGGATCCATAAGAGGCAATAGTGTAAGCGCCTCAGAGATCCTAACTTGAACAGGACCATAACTTATCGGTTCAAAAACGTAAGTAACCAGTGCGTAAATAGCAGCTATAAGCGCTGCTCTTGAAATTAAATACGCAGAAGGATTTGTTTGGCTGTTTTTTCGTTGCTGAAATACAAGCCAAAAAACGATTGCTGCAATTAAGAATATAAGTATTGCAAACCAAAGCATTTTGATGTATCGCCCTTTCTATTTGAGTTGTTTTGGCTTTGCCTCCTTGACTTAGTTTAACGTTAGTTTTAAATGAGGTCAATATGATTTGAGTTGACACTAGGTAGATTTTATTATATCATTATTTACGAATAAATCATAACAGTATATATAGAAATCATCATACTCCGTTAAGGGGGAGTAGTCGTTTGATGAAAGTCACCAGCACGGCATTTATGCCTGGCTTTTATCATTTCAGTTTTTTCTGAAAAGACAAGACCTTTGACGCAATCAACTATTATTCGATAATCGATTGCAGTAAGGGTCTTTTTTATTTACAGCTATGAAAATTCATAAGTAAAGGACGGCGATCTTTTAAAAGGTAATTTAGCTTTGGCAATTATTATATCAGTATTAAAATATTACATAAACTAATAATAGTAGAAGGAGGATTTTATTTTGGCCGAAAAAACTAATTGGTATTCTCTAAAAAAGGAGGAAATATCAAGTAAGCTAAATACTGATCTAAAAAGCGGTCTCTCCTCAGAAGAGGCAAAAAAGCGCCTAGATGAAGTGGGATACAACGAGCTTGTTGGCAAAAAAGGTGAAACTATTTGGCAAATGCTGCTTGAACAGTTTAAAGACTTTCTTGTCCTAATCCTTATTGGTGCAAGCCTTGTTTCTGCTGTTGTAGGGGAGACAACTGATGCAATCGTAATAATTTTAATAGTTATTCTAAACGCAATTTTAGGTGTTGTCCAGGAAGCAAGAGCTAGTAAAGCTTTGGAAGCCTTAAAAAAAATGGCAGCTCCTGAGGCAAAGGTTATAAGAGACGGCAAGGTTGTTGAAATTCCTGCAAGAGAACTAGTTCCAGGTGACATAGTTATACTAGAGGCAGGAAATTATGTGCCTGCAGATTTAAGGCTTATCGAAAGCATAAACTTAAAAATCGATGAAGCTTCTCTTACCGGTGAATCAGTTCCTTCGGAGAAAAATGCTGAAGTTGTCCTAGGCGGAGAAGTTCCATTAGGCGATAGAAATAATTCAGCATTTATGGGCACAGTGGTAACATATGGCAGAGGCAAGGGAATAGTTATAGAAACAGGTATGAACACAGAAATAGGGCTAATTGCCAAAATGCTTGAGTCTTATGAAGAAGAAGAAACACCTTTGCAGAAAAAACTAGACGATCTCGGAAAGGTTTTAGGGATCGCCTGTCTCGTAATATGTGGTATAGTTTTCGTCTTGGGTATTTTTGAAGGTAATCCGCTTCTTGATATGTTCATGACAGCAGTGAGTCTTGCAGTAGCTGCCATACCCGAAGGTTTACCTGCAATAGTTACGATAGTTCTTGCTCTTGGAATGCAAAGAATGGTTAAAAGACATGCTATCATAAAAAAACTGCATGCAGTCGAAACTTTGGGGAGCACTACTGTTATTTGTTCCGATAAAACCGGGACACTTACGCAAAACGAAATGACAGCAAGAAAGGTATTTGTAAATGGCAAGTTTTATTCGATTACAGGTGAGGGATATAAACCCATAGGTGAGTTTTATCTAGACGATCAAAAATATGATCCTTTATCTGATCCTGACTTAAAGATGCTTCTAACTATCAGCGCATTGTGCAATGACGCAAGGCTAGAAGAAAGCGGCTCAAATACCGAAAAAAGCTGGCGCATCATGGGGGATCCTACCGAAGGCTGCTTAATAGTAGCAGCTGAAAAGGCGGGTCTTTCAGCTGAAGAGCTGAATGCTTTGACACCAAGGCTTCAGGAAATACCTTTTGATTCCGATCGCAAGCGAATGACTACTTTCCATCTATACAATAATAGCTATTTTGCTTTTACAAAAGGCGCACCGGATATAATGCTGAGCTTGTCAAATAGAATTCTAAAGAATAATCAAGTTTTTGATATAACCGACGAAGACCGCAAAACAATATTAGAAGCAAACCACAGCATGGCTTCTCAGGCTCTTAGAGTTTTAGGCTTTGCCTTTAAACCGGTAGATTCTATACCATCGCACCCCGATCCAGCAGAAGTTGAAAAAGATATGATTTTTGTAGGTCTTGTCGGCATGATTGATCCTGCAAGGCCTGAAGCAAAAGATGCAATAAAAATTTGTAAACAAGCTGGTATAAAACCTGTAATGATTACAGGAGACTATAAGGATACTGCCGAAGCAATCGCAAAAGAACTAGGTATGATCGACGAGAATTCTCAAGCTCTTACTGGTCTTGATCTAGATAAGATGACTGATGAAGAATTGGTATCTGTTGCTAACAATGTGTCGGTTTATGCAAGGGTATCCCCAGTTCATAAACTTAGAATAGTAGACGCCATAAAAAACAATGGTCATATTGTCGCAATGACAGGTGATGGTGTCAATGACGCTCCTGCACTTAAAAGAGCGGATATAGGAATCGCTATGGGCATTACCGGAACGGATGTAGCTAAAGAAGCTGCAGATATGATTTTAACAGATGATAATTTCGCCAGTATAGTTGCTGCTGTAGAAGAAGGAAGGACAATATATGCAAATATACGCAAATTTATATTCTTCCTTTTATCCTGTAATATAGCGGAAATACTAATCATATTTGTTGCAATGCTAGCCGGCTTGCCTGTGCCGCTAAAACCAATCCAGTTACTCTGGCTAAACCTGCTGACTGATGCTTTCCCCGCATTAGCACTTGGTATGGAAGCCAAGGAACCAGGCATCATGAAAAAACCGCCGCGTAATCCTAATGAACCGATACTTGACAAAAAAATGAATTGGCAAATTGCTGTTCAAAGCACGTTTATGACTATTGCCGTTCTTGGAGTATTTGTATTTTCATTGAACTCTACTTCTGATCTTCGAGTTGCCAGGACATTCGCCTTCGCGACATTAATTTTCAGCGAGCTTCTAAGGGCATATACTTCTCGTTCGGAAGAACTTCTTATTTATAAAATAGGATTTTTTAGTAACTTATATATGGTTGGCGGTACACTTTTATCTTTCCTGCTCTTGATAGCAGTTTTGTATATACCTGCATTAAGAGAGATATTTGATACAGTAAAATTATCTTTTTATGACTGGGATATTATAGTATTGTTTGGTATACTGCCCTTTATTGCCGCTGAGATAACTAAACTATTTCTTGCAAGACTCCAAAAATAATTTAAGATATACTTTATAATTTGAATGAACAGGCGGAAATAAAAAGATTTTATATACCCGCCTGTTCATTTTATTTATATCGAAAAATCTAGAAGCAAATAAATAACCTTCAGCTTTAAAAATATACATAAATGCATAAATATGGTAATATAGGACATGATAAATAAGACATTCTCGGAGGTGAATTGTTTTGATTAAGTGGAAGGATGACTACAAGATAGGCGTGGAACAAATTGATAAGCAGCATCAAAAATTATTCGAGATAGCCAATGAAGCTTATAATCTTTTAAAAAATGATTTTTGCTATGACAAATTTGATCAAATAATACAAATACTGGCAGAGCTAAGAGATTATGCTATTTATCATTTTCAGTCAGAAGAAAATTACATGCTCAGCATCGGTTATAAAGGCTATCCTTTGCAAAAGGCAGCTCATGACAGTTTCGTAGAAAAACTTAACGCAGTAAACCTTGACAGCATAGACGAGAACCAAAATCAATATATCCTAGAGCTACTAGATTTTATAATTAACTGGATAAGCGACCATATCCTAGGTGCGGATAAACTTATTACACAATCTTCAAATCGATAAACAAATATGTTATAAACAACAAACCAGCCTTTCTTTATAGGCTGGTTTGTTGTTCGTTGATCTATGTCAAATCTTTAAGGCAATCCTTACAATATCCAAAAAACTTAACAGCATGATCTATTACTTTGAAGGAGTTATTCTTATAAATTCTTTTTTCAAGGTCCTCTAATAGATCATCATCAAATTCGTAAATTTTTCCACATTTTATACAAATAAGATGATGATGTTGATGCCGCTGGTCTTCACTTAACTCATACCGATAACATCCATCATTAAAATCTAACTTTTTGATAATGCCAAAGTCATCAAAAAGTTGTAAAGTTCTGTACACCGTAGCTAATCCAATATCTGGAAATTTTTTTCTTACAAATTCAAAAACTTCTTCTGCGCTAAGGTGCTTGGACTGATTATCGAGAAGGACATCTAGAACCACTCTTCTTTGGGGAGTTAATTTAAGGTCTTTCTCTTTTAATCTATCCTCGATAACACTTATCCTGTATTTTCTTTCTTCTTCTGTCAACAAAATACCCACTCCCGGCATATATGCTGCTTCGCTCATAGTATATTGCAAACAGCAATTATTGTCAAGGAATTAGAACTTTATAAATAGAGCATCAGACACATCTTCGATTTTTCTTATTTCATTTAAAACATGCTCAGGAACTTCTTCGTCGATTCCAAGCACCATTAGCGCTTCTCCTCTAAAAGATTTGCGGCCCAGCTGCATATAGGCTATGTTAATATCATTGTTGCCCAGGAGGCTTCCTACCTGTCCCACAATACCGGGTCTGTCTTTATGAAATGACATTAGGGCATATCCGCGAGGAATAAGATCTATCTTATAATCATCTATAGCTGTTATTCTAATTTCGTCTTTTTCAAAAACTGTTCCCGAAATACTGCTCTTTCCTTTATCGGTAGTCACTTGCAAAGTTATTGTTCCTGGGGCATCTTGATCTTCGCTAACTTTTTTCTCGCTAATTTTTATACCCCGTTCTTTCGCAAGCAAATATGCATTTACTAAATTAGGTGGGAATTCTAGCATATTTGTCAGAATGCCTTTTATCGCGGCAACTGTTATTGGTTTTACATCAAATTTTGTTACTTTTCCGGAATATATCATTTCTACTTCACTTATACGACCGTTTTTTAGTTGCGTATAAAGTGAACCCATTTTCTCCGCCAGTTCTATAAAGGGCTTTATTTCGTGATATTCTTCAGGTCTAACAGTTATCATGTTAACGGCATTTTTAACTAATTCCCCTTTTAGCGCACGAATTATGTCATTCGCCACTTCTATAGCTACATTAATCTGAGCTTCAGCGGTAGATGCTCCAAGGTGAGGGGTTGCTACTACATTAGGTAAATCAATAAGCGGGCTTTCAAGGGGTGGTTCATGCTCAAACACATCCAAAGCGCACGCCCCCACTTTTCCTGAAACAAGTGCTTCGTAAAGGGCTTCTTCGTTGATAATACCTCCTCGAGCACAATTAATTAAAATAACCTTATCTTTCATTATTGAGATCTGGTCTTTATCAATCATATGATAAGTAGCCTTTGTCAAAGGAACATGGAATGTTATAAAATCCGAATTTTTTAGCACTGTTTCAAAGTCGGTTACTTTAATATGGGTATTTTCAAGAGTATTGTTTATTATATAAGGATCATACGCCAGAATATTCATTCCAAGGCCGATAGCTTTAGCTGCTACATCTTTGCCAATTCTCCCAAGGCCTACAATTCCAAGGGTTTTTCCTCTAACCTCTATTCCAACAAAACTTTTTCTGTCCCATTTTTTATTTTTAAGGCTCATAACAGCAGCGGGTATATTTCGTGCAACAGACATGAGAAGTGCAATAGTGTGTTCACTGGCCGCTATGGTATTTCCTTCAGGAGCATTAACTACCAAAATTCCTTTATGCGTTGCAGCATCAACATCTATGTTGTCAACACCGACACCCGCTCTTCCGATAACCTTCAGATTGCTTTTTTCTATAATATTTTTTGTAACTTTAGTCGCACTGCGGACAACAAGTGCATCATAATTAGGAATTATTTCCATTAATTCTTCTTCGCTTAATTTTGTCTTAACATCTACATCAAATTCTTTTTTTAATATGTCGATTCCCTCTTGAGCAAGATCATCGCTTACTAAAACCCTCATTTATATCTCCCCTTTTGCAAAAATTCTTTCTGCCGCAGCTATTCCTGCTCCAAATAAATTCTCATTATTCAATGCCGATTCTAGCGCTGCCAGCACATTAATAAAAAAATTCATCACCACCGTGCACCTCTCCTTAAATATATAAAATAGTCCAAATTAATATATAATAAAAAAACCGCCCAGTACAAGGGGCGGAAATTACCGCGTTGCCACCCTATTTCAGTTTCCCAAAATATGCAACCCTCTATAAATCTAACGGTTAAAACCGGTTTGGCTCATCGCCAACAACTCCGGGGCGGAAATAAAGATCTTCTGTCAGTTTGCACCATCCACTGACTCTCTATAGAAAATATCTTTAATTTTCCCCTTCATAGTTTTTACTAACTAAATTTTAGAATATTATAAAACAGCTAGATAAGTTTGTCAAGACAGTATCAAAAATTAAACCTACTCATCTTCTCCATCAAAATCGTCATCTTCGTCAAGGGATTCCAATTCATCCATGCACAGCATTTCCCATGCATCCCTTACCATTTCAAATTCTTCGTCGTCTTCTACCTCAAAAAGGACCTCATTGCCTTCTTCATCCACATCGATTCTGAAGATGTATGCTTCGCCCTCTTCTTCATCTTCTTCGTCTTCGATTAAAGGGGACAGAATTGCATAATCCGTATCCTCGACATTTATAACTCCTAATATCTCAAATACAGTTTCCTCTCCATTTTCATCCAGCAAGGTTATTGTTTCAAACTCTTCCATAAAGTTTCTCCACTCCAATTCAATTGAATTAGGAATATTTTATAGTAATTATTACATTGTGTCAACTCTTGATTTATAATCTAAATAGCTTTGCAAGATTATTACCGCAGATAGTTTATCAATTACGCTCTTTCTTTTTTTTCTGGAGATATCTGCATCTATCAAAACTCGTTCAGCTGAAACAGTGCTCAATCTTTCGTCCCAAAATCCTAAATCTATATTCAAACAACTTTGTAGTTTTTTAGCATAGTCTTCAACCATCTTACCGCTTTGTCCTAAAGTCCCGTCCATATTTTTTGGAAGACCTAATATTATTTTATCAACATTGTATTTTTCAACGATTTTTCGTATTTCCTCTATATCTTCGTCTTTGCTATTTTGTTTTCTTTCAACGGTGCCTAAGCCCTGGGCAGTTATGCCTAGTTCGTCCGATACCGCAACTCCTATTCTTTTCTCGCCCACGTCTAAACATAAAATGCGCATTCAAATACTCCTTAATTAAACTATCTTTATACAAAACTCCGGACAGTAGCCTGCGCAATAACCGCATAAGATGCATTTATTGGGATTAACCATAGATCTGCCGCCTTTAACTTCCAGCGCGCCATATCGGCAGTGCCTTGCACATTCTCCGCAACCCGCGCACCAGTCTTCAATTAAAAGCTCTCTTTTTTGGCTACTTAATCTTTCCTCAACCGAAGGCTCAATGGGCCTTCTTTCAAATATAGCAATATTTTCTGCAACTTCATCATATGATTTCATGCCAACTGCTATAGAATGAGTATAAGGAAATGAAAGTATATAAGAAAAGGCTTGTTGCTTGCACCCTATGAGGTTTCCTCCCCCAAGGGCTTTCATGGCATATATACCCTTTCCGTTCTCATATGCTGCTTGTATCGCTTTCTCCATTTCCTCTAAATTTCCGTCTTTAATCCCTATACCTTTAAAATTTATCAATGGGTGAATTACTTCAATCTCATCCATGCAAGATGCGGCATTTACAACTTCAACAGTGTGAGTAGAAACTCCTATTGCCTTTATTTGGCCTTTTGCTTTAGCGTTCTGTAAATATTCCAACGCCTCGCGATGTCCTTTGAGCGTAAGCCGGCTTTCTTGTTCATGAAGCATAAATATATCTATTACATCTCGGTCAAGTTCTCTACGCGCTTTCTCAACGCTGTTTTTCATTCCATCATAGGTGTAGGCATAAGATTTAGTTGTTATTACAATATCTTTCTTTGTTCTTTTAAGTGCTTTAGATATATAATCGTAGTTTTGATAAAACTCAGCTGTATCAATAAAATTAACGCCGAAATCAATTGCTAAATTTATAATATCGGCTCCCGCTTCTAAAGAAAACTTTGATTGGAGCGGGCTTATTGACAGGCTTCCAAAACATAGGTAGGATACCCTCAAACCTGTATTTCCAAGAATGTTATACTCCAATTTCAAGACCTCGTACAACTGCTAAAATTATTCGCTTTCAATGTAACTCTTAATTAACTCCTCTACTAATTTATCCCGTTCGAGCTTTCTAATTAAGTTCCTGGCATTGTTATAACTTGTAATATATGCTGGATCACCGGATAAGATATAGCCCACAAGCTGATTTATAGGGTTATATCCCTTTTCTTCCAGTGCCTTGCTGACTTGTTTCAAAATTGTTTTGGCATCAATGTCAGCTTCTTTTTCGACTCTAAACTTAACAGTTTCATCCATCTTTCCTTCCATTTTCATCCCTCCATTCCGCAATTTATTTTAAATTTTGTTTTGGAGCTCTTCGATTATAGCAAAAACAGCATTTAGCGCTTCATCAAGCTTATCAGGATTTTTGCCGCCTGCCTGGGCAAAGTCTGGTCTGCCGCCACCTCCGCCACCTGCTATTTTGGCTACCTTTTTAATTATTTCTCCGGCATTATAGCCTTTCTTCGTCAAATCATCGGTTACTCCAACTACAAATAAAACTTTATTATCGCTGCAACTTCCTAAAACTATTATACCGGTTTTGATTTTCTGGCGCAGCGTGTCCACCATCATCCTTAAATCGTCAATGCTTTTTGCATTAGCTCTTGCAGAAATTACATTGATACCATTTACGGGCTTTACTTTTTGCACTATTTCTTCAACTTCTGAATTTGCCAACTGCTGTTTTAATGACTCAAGCATTCTTTCCTGTTCTTTAAGCTGACCAGTTAACTCGTCAATTTTTTTAAGCAGCTCTTCCGGAGATGTTTTTAAAAGTTTCGATGCTTTATCTAAAATTTCGAGATTCTCGTATAAATAATTCATTAAATTAAAGCCACATACCCCTTCAATTCTTCTTAGTCCGGAACCTACACTGCTTTCTGAGATTATCTTAAAGAGGCCTATTTCACCAGTAGACTTGACATGAGTTCCTCCACACAGTTCTTTACTATAGTCGCCAAAGCATACAACTCTTACATTTTCTTGATATTTTTCGTTAAAAAGTGCGATAACTCCTTGCTCTCGAGCCTCTCGAAGAGTTGTTTGGTATATTGATACAGGCAAGTTTTTAAGTATCACATGATTTACTTTAAACTCTACCTGCCTTATTTCATCGGGTGTAAGACTTGAAAAATGTGAAAAATCGAATCTTAATTTATGTTCATCAACTAATGAACCTGACTGATTTACATGCTCGCCTAAAACTTCTTTTAATGCTTTGTGCAATAGGTGGGTCGCACTGTGGTTGCGAGAAATGTTTAGCCGTCTTTCTACATCAATTTTAGCTGTGACTTTTTCGCCTATGCTTACGCTTCCTCTTTCTATTCGGCCTCTATGATAAATCTTTCCATCGGGGGTTTTTTGAGTATCTGTAACTTTAAATAAAAAGTCTTTATTTTCAATTACGCCAGTATCTCCCACTTGGCCACCGGATTCAGCATAAAATGGTGTTTTATCAAGTACTACAATAACATCCTGTTTCGTATCATCGCATTTTTCTACCGCTGCTTTGCCAGCTAAAATAAATTGAACTTGACTTTCCGTTTCAAAATTTTCATATCCAACAAATGCCGTTGGAGCAAGACGGGATAGCACCGAGGCTAGTTCATCAATTTCATATTCGCTTTTGCGTGCTGCTTTTGCCTTTTCTCTTTGTTTATTCATTAATTCTTCAAAGGTTTTAATATCGACTTTCATTCCATTTTCCTGAGCTATATCGCACGTCAAATCAATCGGAAAGCCGTAAGTGTCGTACAAGACAAAAGCTATATTACCAGGTATTTCTTTCTTGTTCTCTTTTAGTAAATCCTCTATATTTTCTCTTAAAATCCTCAATCCATCGTTTAAGGTTTCAAGGAATTTTTCTTCCTCGGCTTTCACTACTTTTTGTATATATGGCATATTCTTTTCAAGTTCCGGATAGGCATCTTTCATTAATTCCACCACTTTAGGAACTACCTTGTACAAAAACGGTTCATTTAAACCAAGTTCCTTTCCGTAGCGGGCGGCTCTTCTAATGATCCGCCTTAATACATAGTTTCTTCCCTCGTTTCCCGGAATTACACCATCTGAGATTAAAAATGTTATGGCTCTTGAATGGTCAGCAATTACTCTAAATGCAAATCCTTGTTCATTATCTTTGTACTCTTTTTTTGTCATATCCTCTATAAAAGTAATCAATGGCCTTAAAAGGTCTGTATCGTAGTTGCTGTAAACCCCTTGCATCACAGTTGCTATACGTTCAAGCCCCATTCCCGTATCAATGCTGGGTTTTGGAAGTGGTGTCATAACACCGTTTTCGTCTCTGTTATATTGCATAAAAACTAAATTCCATAATTCGCGCCATCTGTCGCAGTCACATTTGCCAAGGGCACATTCTTCGGCGTCACATTTATGCTCAATGCCCCTATCAATATATATTTCGCTGCAAGGTCCGCAAGGTCCGGTCTCTCCCATGCTCCAAAAATTATCCTTCTCTCCTAAACGGACAATTCTTTCTTTAGGCAAATATGCTTGCCAAAGCTGAAAAGCCTCTTCGTCTTCTTTGAAAACACTGACCCATAATTGATCTTTTGGAAGTTTTAGCACATCTGTAAGGAATTCCCATGCATATGCTATAGCCTCTTTTTTAAAATAGTCACCAAAGGAAAAATTGCCCAACATTTCAAAAAAAGTATGATGGCGCGCAGTTCTTCCAACGCTTTCTAGATCATTGTGTTTGCCGCCAGCTCTAACGCATTTCTGACAGCTGACCGCCCTTTTATAAGGTAGGGTTTTAAGACCAAGAAAAACGTCTTTGAACTGATTCATGCCTGCATTAGTAAAAAGTAATGTGGGATCATTTTGAGGAACTAAAGAGGAACTTTCCACTCTTGTATGGCCTTTACTTTCGAAATAGCTTAAGAACTTTTCTCTAATTTCATTGCTGCTCATCATAGGAATAACCTCCAAAATCAACTAAATCTTCACTTATTGTTGCTTTGCACTGATTGGAATTATATAAAAAGAAAAATCAATTATCAATATTCAGTGGGCATTTTTTTAAAAATTACTCATAAATTTGTGTTATATATGGCGAATATGTGTCTCCAAATTTTTTACGCTCAGTTAAAAAATGTATCACTAAGAAAGTAATGGCCATTAGGGCCAAGCCAACTACTACAGCAAAAGGTTCTATAATGGCGATTTTAAATATTCCTGAAACTTTATAGCCCAAACCTATCCCTATAAAAAAAGCTAACAGGGGAATTGCATATATTATTATCGTTGCCGACAGGAATGTAGAATCACGAAGCTCAACTTCTACAGTTTGACCAACTTTTGCATTAACATAATTCTTAGCCCATATTTTTATTGCTTTTCCGCTTTTTCCAGCAGCGCAGGCTTTACATCCTTCGCAGGAATCTTTCGGTTCTATCTGCAACTGGGCAAATCCGCTTTTTGTCGCAACTACAACAGCTTTTTCTCTCACTTTTAATACCTTCCTTAAAATGAAATATCAAATGAAGCCCAATCTATAGGCATATTATATAACATTGCACTAGCTCGGTCAATTTTTTATCAAATCTCGTATTACCTCACCTGCAACTATAAGTCCCATTGCAGAAGGCACAAAAGATATGCTCCCAGGCGGATAATGTCGTGTTATTGGAATTTCCGTGGAAAATACAACTTTTAATCCTTTTTCTATACCAATTTTCCGAAGTTCTTTTCTTATTTTTCGAGCCATAGGACAAGTGTGAGTATTTGATATGTCGGCTACTTGAAATTTTAAAGGATCTAACTTATTTCCGGCGCCCATGGCTGAAATAATGGGAATGCTTAAATGTATACAATATGTAATAAGATCAATTTTTGATTTTAGTGTATCTATAGCATCTACAACATAGTCAAAATTACTGTCTAAAATTGCGGAAGCATTTTCAGATGAATAGAATTCCTTTATACCTATAACTTTTGCAGATGGATTTATATCAGAAATTCTAGCTTTCATCGCATCTACCTTTGAAATTCCGACAGTGGAATGCGTAGCATGAATTTGACGATTCAAGTTTGAAGGCATGACCACATCATGGTCAACAATTACAAGTTCTCCCACCCCGGCACGGGCAAAAGCTTCTACCGCAAAGGAGCCAACGCCGCCAAGTCCTATTACCGCAATCTTTGAATTTTTAAGTCTTTCAATGCCGGCTTCCCCTATAAGAATTTGGGTTCTAGAAAAAATATTCTCATCCATAATAAAATACAACTCCATATAATTAAATAAACCCCACCATGCCGTGTTTACTGACCGTAAATAGAGACCCGGCTTACCAGGTGGGTGTCCTCCTGAACGTCTCTTGTATTTCCCTCTCTCAAGGGCATATACTCAACATTCAGAGTCCGGACTCCCTTTCTCAGAGTGTTGGCTCTTTACTATGTCAGCTTACACGCACACAGCAGGGATTGTTTTGTTAAGTTAATATTACCATAAAACCCGATATTTATCAAGAATTCATTGCTGGGAACACAGAGTGACGGTTCTTTCGTGTTCTTCTTCATGTTCTTCTGCATAGCGCAACAGAACAGCACAGATGGACTGTCCCCTTGTGTTCGATTTCTTTTAGGGGGACTTTTTTAGTGGTCTCGGACTGTCCCTTCGTGTTCTTTCGTGTTTAAATTTTCAGCTGTATGTGTAATTCCTTTAACTGCTTCTGGTCAACTTCGCTCGGAGCGTCTGTTAAGGGGCATGAAGCATTCTGTGTCTTAGGAAATGCTATGCAGTCTCTGATGCTATCAAGCCCTAAAAGTAGCATCGCCATTCTGTCTAATCCATAGGCTATGCCTCCGTGGGGAGGTGTTCCGTATTCAAAGGCTTTGAGCAAAAATCCAAAGTTGTTCCAAGCCCTTTCCTTTGAGAAACCCAGAACTTCAAACATTTTTTCCTGAAGATCAGTATCGTGTATTCTTATGCTGCCTCCTCCTAACTCCGTTCCGTTTAAGACGATATCATAAGCCTTGGCCCGCGCTTTCCAGGGCTCGCTTTCAAGCAGATAAATATCCTCGTCCATGGGAGATGTAAATGGGTGATGTTTTGCCACATATCTCCTTTCTTCTTCGCTGTATTCCAATAAAGGAAATTCAGTTACCCACAAAAAGTTAAACTTGTCCTTTTCTATAAGGTTTAAAGTTTTGGCCAGATACAGTCTAAGGCTTCCAAGTGATGTCATAACAAGTTCGGGGTCTTTATCAGCTACAAATACTATTAAGTCTCCTGTTTTAGCATTGAATTTGCTAATAAGATTTTCTATTTGTTCGCTGCTGAAAAACTTGGCAATTGGAGATTTTATTCCTTCTTCCGCGATGTTTATCCATGCTAGCCCTTTTGCACCGAATTCTTTTGCTTTTTCTACCAATTCATCAATTTGTCTGCGGCTAAAGAGATTGCTGCCATTTACAATGTTTATTCCCTTAACTTTTCCGCCATTTTCAACTGCATCTTTAAACACCTTAAAATCACTATTTATAACAGTATCAGATACATCGACCATTTCCATGCCAAAACGTGTATCGGGTTTATCTGAACCGTATTTCTCCATTGCTTCATTGTAAGTAATTCTAGGGAAAGGAATATTAACTTTTATATCAGTAACCCTTTCGACAACATATTTGATAAGTTTTTCATTTAATGAAATTACATCATCAACATCCACAAAAGACATTTCCATATCAAGCTGAGTGAATTCCGGCTGCCTGTCAGCTCTTAAATCTTCATCCCTAAAGCAACGAGCGATTTGATAGTAACGCTCCATTCCACCTATCATCAATATTTGTTTGAACAATTGGGGAGATTGAGGAAGGGCATAGAATTTACCGGGATTTAATCTGCTGGGAACCAAATAGTCACGTGCACCTTCCGGAGTGCTCTTAGTAAGAATCGGCGTCTCTACCTCAATAAAACCGTTCTCATCTAAAAAATCCCTTATAGCCTTATTTAATTTACTCCTAAAGATTATATTTTCCTTCATCTTCGGTCTTCTTAAATCAAGATAACGATATTTAAGTCTTACAATCTCATCAACTTTTGCATCATCTTCAATTAAGAATGGCGGGGTTTTTGCTTTACTGAGAATTTCTATTTCCTGGCCGATTATTTCTATATAGCCTGTGGGAATTTTTGGATTTACATTTTCTTCAGGCCGTTTAGATACCTTTCCTCTCACAGAGATAACATACTCACTTCGTATTTCATCAGCTTTTTTAAAAGCTTCTTCATATTCGGGATTAAACACTACTTGTATAATACCGCTTCGGTCCCTTAAATCAACAAAAATAAGCCCTCCTAAATCTCTACGAGTCTGAACCCATCCCGAAAGGCATACATCATTGCCTTCATGTTCCTCTCTCAAATCGCCGCAATAAAAGTTCCTTTTAATCTTTTTTTCCACAAGAAACAACTCCTTTTTCTGTAAGTTTATTCGAATATAAGCAGACTGATTAACAAATAAAAAAGTCCCCATCCTTGATAACAAATTATATTATCAGGGACGAGAACTCTCCCGCGGTGCCACCCTGTTTGGAAAAAATCCCACTTACAAGTCTAACGCTTGCTCAGCGTAAATCCCTAATCAAAATAGAAACTTCAGGATTTAAGCTCCGAGGTGTTAGGTATTACATGCGCATGCCGAAAAAGCTTTCAGTCTCGGCTTTTTCTCCCTGAAGACTTTGCATGCTCCTTCCTCATCTTCGCTTTTGGCGTATGCCTTTTAGACAATTATAATTAAATTGGACTGAGGTGTCAATGAGTCAAATCTCAAACTTTCACAAATCCCTAACAAATTTCACACGAAATTTATAAATTAAATAGGTTATAATTAAGATAGAACATAGTAAATGGAGGTTGATTAAATTGAAGTTGATCAAAAATAAATATTTCGTTGCCGTCTTGATTGGCCTTACAATTGGAATGGCAGTAGTAGCAGGAGGCATTTTTGCTTATAATTCCATCTATCCATCTAAAACAGCAACTGCAGACGGGACCGAGGGTGCGCTTACCCTTGCATCATCAGCTGCTTTGCCGACTAACATTCCCGATATAGTCGATGAAGTAAGTGACGCAGTAGTCTATATAGAAACTACGATAGAGACTCAAACAAGTGTAAACCCCTTTTTTAACGATCCGTTTTTTAAATACTTTTTTGGGGACGATTTTAATTTTCGCACAACCCCTCAAATCAGCAAAGGTTTGGGCAGTGGCTTTATAATCGATACGCAAGGACATATTTTAACAAATGAACATGTCATAAGCGGAGCAAAATCGATTTCTGTCACAGTAAAAGGATTTGATGAGCCTTTTACTGCAACTGTTGTTGGCAAGGACGCATCTATGGATCTGGCAGTGTTAAAAATTAATTCTTCAAAAAAACTGCCCACAATATCCTTGGGTGACTCCGATAGCGCAAGAGTAGGTGAATGGGTAATTGCTATAGGAAATCCTTACAGGCTTGATCACACCGTAACAGTAGGTGTTATTAGTGCAAAGGGAAGACCTATCACAATTGCAGACCAAAGCACCGGAACTACCAGAGTTTATAACAATCTTATCCAAACAGATGCAGCTATTAATCCCGGCAACAGCGGCGGACCTTTAATTTCACTAAACGGAAAGGTCATTGGCATAAATACTGCTGTAAATGCTCAGGCTCAAGGGATAGGTTTTGCAATTCCTATAAACAGCGTCAAGGAAGTGCTAGATGAACTAATTACAAGTGGTTCAATTACAAGACCCTATATCGGCGTGGCTCTTCAGGATATGACAAAAGATCTTGCTGAGTATTTTAAGCTTGATGAAGTCAAGGGCGCCATAATAGCTGATGTTGTCGCCGGCAGCCCTGCTGAAAAAGCCGGTCTGCAAAGAGGAGATGTAATATTAAAAATTAACGATCAGGATATAAAAAATTCCAACGATGTAAGCACAATAGTTAGTAAATCCAAAATAAACGACAAGCTCGTTCTTGTAATACTCAGAAACGGCCAAACTAAATATGTTACAGTAACTGTAGGCAAAAAGCCTGAATAAATCATTAAAGCCCCGGCCTAGTTTACAATCTTTAGGCTGGGGCTTTATTACTATTGATGTATATTTTATACTTATATCTCTGCAAGAAATGGATTTGTGCGCTTTTCAAAGCCAATGTCGGAAGCTTCTCCATGGCCTGGAAGAATTGAAATATCGTCACCCAAGGGGAGAAGTTTTTCTTTAATTGACTTAATAAGCTCATCGTAAGATCCCCCCGGGAAATCTGTACGGCCTACCGAACCGGCAAATAAAGTGTCTCCTGTAAACAACATCCCATCGACTCTAATAGAGATTCCTCCAGGAGTATGTCCGGGTGTATGAATTATCTCAAAGGTAAGATTGCCAACTTTAAATCTTTCGCCGCCTTTTAAAAATATATCTGCCGGAGTTTGAGCAAAGCCGCCACCTACATAGATTGAAAGATTGTCTGCCGGAGATAACAGCATATTAGCATCTTTTTCATGAATAGCTATTTTAGCATTTGTTGCCTTTTTTATTTCGTTTAATGCGCCGATATGATCAATATGGCCATGTGTCAAAATTATATACTTTACTTTGAGGTCCTTAGATTTTATGACGTCCAAAATTTTATCAGCATCTCCGCCCGGATCTATTACAACAGCTTCACCGGTTTTTTTATCAGAAACAATGTAGCAGTTAGCTTATAATGGGCCGACTGATAAGCGTTTTACAAACATGACATATCTCCTCAAATCTCTCATTTAGAAATTTTTATTACTGTCAACTAATATCGTAACAGGGCCGTCGTTTAATATATAAACGAGCATTTGGGCTTGAAACTGGCCTTTTTTTGTTTTAACCTTCTGATTGCAGGCGTCCACAAGAGCCTCATAAAGTTTTTGCGCCTCATCAGGCGGAGCTGCTTGAGTAAAACTAGGCCTGCGTCCTTTTCGAACATCCCCCAACAGTGTGAACTGGGATATCATAAGAATTTCTCCATCAATATCTTGTATTGATTTATTCATCTTCCCTTCGTCATCTTCAAATATCCTGAGCCCTACAATTTTTTCTGCAATATAATCAACATCTTTTATAGTATCGCCGGCAGCTATTCCGACGAAAACCGTCATTCCTTTGCCTATTTTGGCAATCTGCTCATCATTCACAGAAACTGCTGCTTCTTTTACTCTCTGAACTACCGCCCGCATAATATCCCCCTTTACTGGTTCATCACTCTTCGAATACTATATATCCCATTTATTTTTTTGATTTTTTGCATAACATTCTCAAGATGCTGTTTATTATTGATTTCTAGTATCATATCTATAACAGCGACTCCGTCTTTAGTTGTGCGTGCATTAATTGCGTCAATATTTGTTTTCATATCGCTGACTAAATTTATCACTTCAGAAAGTATGCCCGGCCTATCATGGGCAGATGCCTGAATCTCTACTGGATATGAAGTTTCTTCAAATCCTTCCCATTTAACATCTATCAGCCTGTCTTTATCGAAATCTCCCCTTGCTACATTCTTACAGTCTTGCCTATGAATAGAAACGCCTCTGCCTCGCGTGATATATCCTACAATTTTATCCCCCGGAACGGGATTGCAGCAACGTGAAAATTTCACCAAGAGATTATCAACGCCATCTATCTTTATTCCATGGTCCACATTCTTTTTCTTTTTAGCTTTTGTGTCAACTTTTTCGATAATCGTCTCTTGCTTAAGCTTTGTGCTTTTCTTATATTCCTCAAGGATTTTTTGAAGTATTTGTTTTGTCGTAACAGCTCCATAACCGATAGCTGCATACATATCATCAATGTTAGCAAAACTCATTTTCTTTAATAAATTGTTCATAAAGTCAAGTTTCATCAGCTGGTAAATATCGTAACCTTGTCGGCGGCCTTCTTTTTCAAGCATATCCTTCCCTCTGGCAATGTTTTCTTCCCGCCGTTCTTTCTTAAACCACTGCCGTATTTTGTTTTTTGCCTGAGGTGATTTTACTATATTTAACCAGTCCCGGCTAGGTCCCGGACTATGGCTTGATGTAATAATCTCAACTATATCACCGTTAGCTAGCTTATAATCGAGGGGAACCATCTTTTCATTTACTTTGGCTCCCACACACTTATTGCCAATATCAGTATGAATCCTGTAGGCAAAGTCTATAGGGCAAGAGCCCATGGGCAAGTCTATAACATCTCCTTTGGGAGTAAATACATAAACTTCATCAGTGAAAAGATCGATTTTTAAGTTTTCCATAAAGTCTTTTGCATCGCGAAGTTCCCGCTGCCAGTCTAGTATTTCTCTGAGCCATGACAGTTTTTGTTCAAAATCACTGCTATCCTTTCCACCTTCTTTATATCTCCAGTGAGCCGCAATTCCATATTCAGCAGTCTTGTGCATTTCATATGTTCTGATTTGTATTTCAAGAGGGTCTCCGGAAGAATCTATAACTGTGGTATGAAGCGATTGATACATATTAGGTTTTGGCATTGCTATATAATCCTTAAATCTTCCGGGTATAGGTTTCCAAAGGCTGTGAACAACGCCTAATGCGCCATAGCAGTCTTTGACAGTATCAACTATCACCCTGACAGCAGTTAGATCATAAATCTGTTCAAAGGTTTTGTTTTGGTCTTTCATTTTCTTGTATATGCTGTAAAAATGCTTTGGACGCCCTTGTATATCAGCTTCTATCCCGGCAGCCGAAAGTTTTTCTTTTAAAATAGCTATCATTTCGTTAATATGTTTTTCACGTTCTTGTCGCTTTTTTGCAACTTTTTCTACAAGTTCATAGTATTTTTCAGGTTCCAGATATCTAAAAGCCAAGTCTTCCAATTCCCATTTTATTGCAGATATTCCAAGACGGTGCGCAAGAGGTGCAAAAATCTCAAGGGTCTCCATTGCCTTTTCTTTTTGCTTATCTTCCGGCATTGATTTTAATGTTCTCATGTTATGCAATCTATCTGCCAGTTTAATAAGGATTATACGGATATCTTTAGCCATGGCAAAAAACATTTTTCTTAGATTTTCTGCCTGCTGTTCCTCTTTTGTTTTATACTCAAGTTTTCCAAGTTTTGTTACACCGTCTACTAATGTAGCAATTTCGGAGCCGAAATTCTTTTCAATATCTTCTATCGTATAACTGGTATCTTCCACTACATCATGAAGCAGGCCGGCAGCAATAGTGGGAACGTCCAGCTCTAAATCCGCTAAAATCTTAGCAACGCCTAATGGATGAGAAATAAACAGTTCACCTGAAACTCTGCGTTGCTCACCATGTGCTTCTTTTGCGAATTCATAAGCTTTTCGGACTATATTAATGTCAGCTGACGGACTATAAGACAAAATCTGTTTTTCTAGCGAATCAAAATTCAAATACTTTCCCTCCGGCTAACTTAAATATTTTACGAGAGAGAATACATCATAATTTTGCAATACATTCCTGCCGCCTAATTCTGTCAATTCTATCACAACTGCCACCGCCACAACTTTTCCGCCTACTCTTTCTACAAGATCTATATTAGATAAAGCTGTGCCACCGGTAGCCAGCAAATCATCAGCAACTATTACCCTTTGGCCGGGTTTTATTGCATCTTCGTGCATTTGGATAATATCTGTTCCATATTCCAACTTATATTCAGCATTTAGGGTTTTTGCCGGAAGTTTACCGTTTTTTCTTGTGGGTACAAAACCGGCCCCAAGTTCATACGCCAGAGGAGCACCTATAATGAATCCGCGGGCTTCCGGTCCCACTACAATATCAGCATTTTTATCTTTTACCAAATCCGCTAGAGACTTTATTACGAATTTAAATGCTTCTCCATCTTTGATAAGGGTTGTAATATCTTTGAAACTAATCCCCTTCTGGGGAAAATCTTCAATTACTCTAATTTTTCCTTTTAAATCCATTCAATTTCCTCCATATTTTCAGATAAAAGGCTTATAATTTACTATAAAAATCTATAATACTTTTTTTAAGTAAATAAAGATTCATATATGTATCGGAAAACTCTAATTGAATTTTTCTGCCGTTTTTCTTGTAATCTAAGATGTGCATATAGTTGCCGTCGATCTTGTAGCGAATAATGTCCATCTCTTGAAAAACTTTTAATACATTTAACAGGTAAGCTTTATTAAAATCTATCTTTAATTGCTTTTTAAGAATGTCTTCCAGTAAATTAAGATCCAATAAATTATTAGAACCGTTTAAAAAAAGCCTTGATAGCACTTGATAAATTATTTTTAGCTCATCAATCGTCGGGAAAATTCGCCTACATACAAGATAATTATAACGCAAATCCTCTTTATTAAACAGTAGGTGTATTTTTGCATCAGGCAAGATTTGCGCAAGCTGCTTTTTGAATATATTTTCATTAAAAGGAGCATCATAAAAAACAATGTTATCACAGCATGCTTTGCCACAGTCAAAAGCAGGATTTATAGCAACGATATTGTCGCTAAAGATTTTCGGCATTTCCGAGTCAATATTGTACACTATTTCAAACTCATTGTAACTTATATCATCGCATTCTTGAAGTTGTTTTGCAAATTCCCAGGCTTTATAGGGTGTATTTATAATTATTACTGTTTTTTGTTTTGGATCAAGCACTGATTTTATATAGTCAATTTTAGCTTTTGGATTCTCGCCGGGTAAAATAAATTTATTTTTATATATGTCATTAGGGACTTGCCTATCATTTTTATTTAGATATGTTAAATAAGAATTAAAGTTTGCATAATATTTGTTTTCTATTTTAATGAGCAGTTCATCTCTGAAAAACGGAACCTTTAGATCTTTTATATTAAGCTGAGGCTCAACATTGCCATTCCATCGGTTTACTTCTAAAAAGAATGCTATATCCATTATGGAAGCCATGTCTAAATCTTCTTTATACCCTCCAAAATTAAAGCCAATTGCTTCAATATTGTTTTCCCGGCTCTTAAGGCGCAGCTTCAGATGCTTAAAGTCGCTGCCTACCGTTCTTGATGTCTGAATTTGTAAATTCTTGCATGCAAATACCGGTTTTGTGTTTCCGTAACCGAAGGGCTCCATTAGTTCAAGTTGCTTAGCAAGTTCAAGACTTATGTCATCTTGATTAAGCTCCAAATCAATATTGAGTATAGGCTCTGTTGTAAGCTCAATATCCTTTATATTAAAGCGACAGTTCAATTCATCTGTTAGTTTACGAATGTTCTCTGTTTTTATAGTAAGGCCAACGGCCTGTTCATGTCCTCCGAATTTCATAAAAAGATCGGAGAATTCGCTTAGTGCTTCAAAAAGATTAAACCCCGGAATGCTTCTTCCGGAACCGCGCCCCTCACCATTGTTTTCAGATATAACTATGCACGGTCTCTTGTATAATTCAACTAACTTTGAAGCGACAGTACCTACGACGCCAGGGTGCCAGTTAGAGTTTGAGATTACTATAATACTGGACTTGTCTGCAAGATTCTCTTTTTCTATAATTACTTTAGCTTCATCGAAAATCTTGACTTCAATTGCCTGTCTTTCTTGATTGATTTTTTCAAGAGATGATGAAAGTTCATATGCTTTAGCTTCATCTTTACACAATAAAAGTTCTAATGCAGTTTCCGGGTTTCCTATTCTCCCTGCCGCATTCAATCTGGGAGCTATCAGATAGCCGATTTTTCCAGTGTCTAAAGTGGCATTGTTCAATCCCATTTGTGTCAGCATTGCTTTAAGGCCATTGTTAGTTGGATTTTCCAAATAGGCAAGACCGTTCTTAACTATTATCCGGTTTTCATCTAAAAGAGGCACTACATCAGCTATTGTTCCAACAGCTGCAAGTTCTAGGAATTCCTTTTCAAGGGCTGCATCATTTATCTTAAATGCACATGCAAGTTTAAGTGCAACTCCTACGCCTGCCAATTCTTTAAATGGGTAGTTGCAGTCTCTTTGTTTTGGATTTACTATTGCAACAGCATTAGGTATATTTTGCGAAGGTTCATGATGGTCGGTAATGACAATATCAAGACCTAATTTTTTTGCAAATTCTACTTCTTCCGCCGCACTTATGCCGTTGTCTACTGTTATAATAAGTTTTGCTCCTGTGTCGGCTATTGTTTGTATGGCATCTGTGTTAAGCCCATACCCTTCATCTAATCTTGACGGTATATAATACTCAGGCAAGGCACCTAATTTTTCCAACAATTTTATAACTATCGCACAGCTTGTTATGCCATCTGCATCATAGTCTCCATACACCACGATTTTCTCTTTATTTAAAATCGCTTTCTTAATCCGCTCTACGGCTTTATCAATATCTTTTAAAAGCATCGGATCGTATAAATACGAAAGTTTCGGGTATATATATCGCTGAATCTGCTCCTGTGTAATTATGCCTCGTTTTTTCAGTAATTGTAGAATTACAGGATGAAGATTGTTCTCTGCTATATCAACTTCTTCTTTCGTACCTATTTCCCATTTATAATTGCCATTAATCATTGTATCCTCCGATTTTTTTAACCGAGATGTTCTCTTGTTCTATAAATAGCTGTATGCACAACTATAATTATAAACTAATCTGATTTTTATATCAATGAAAATGAAAAATACCCGCCGGTTGACCGTGGATATTTTCCCTTTGAATCTTTAACAATTTCTTACTTTCAAGAATACCTCCATAAATTTTATGGAGGTATTCTTGAATAAAACTATTTTGCTTTCTTAGCTTCCTTTTTTATTACTTCTAAATCTTTGTAGTATCCGCAATTAGGACATACCCTATGAGGCATTTTCGGCTGCCGGCAGCGAGGACATTCTGAAATTGCCGGTAAAGATAATTTCCATTGGCTTCTTCTAGAACCTGTTTTGGCTTTAGGGGTTTTATGTTTTGGATTGGCCATTGCTATAACACCTCCTCGCTATCTGCTGTCTATCAGCTTTTTTAAAACTGCAAGTCTTGGATCTATATCCTCTGTTTCGCAACTGCATGCGCCTAAATTTAAATTTGCACCGCATTTAGAGCAAAGCCCTTTGCAATCAGGTTTACACAAAATTTGGCTAGGACAATTTAAAATAATTTCACTTACTATCTGGGGATAAAGTTCTATTTCCTCACCTTTGAACGCAAAAATATCATCCGTTTCAGCTAAGATATCACTAAATTTAAACAAAAACTCCATTCCAAACTTGACCGGTGTCGGAGCGAGGCATCGTGAGCACAAACCGACTGCAGAAACCTCAATATGGCCCTCTGCTTGAAATATTCTATCGCCAAGATTCTCGATTTTTCCGGTTACTTGCACAGGGCCTACTTTAGTAATATTCTCATGTGAAAGATCAATATTCATCTTTTCCTGGGTGAATGCAAATTCAGCCGTACTTCCAACCACATGTTTCATTCCTACCAAACTTAATTTCACAAAATTCACCTCAAAAGCATCCTGTTGTGATAGCAATAAAGAAATGCAGTCGGTCTTATTATATATTTACAGCAAGTCTGTGTCAAGCGTTTTTGACTAAAGACATTGTATCTAATGCTATCATAAGTTCTTCATTTGTTGGAACAACAAGGGTTTTTACTTTTGCATCGTCTGATGAGATATCTCCTTGTTTACCCCGCACAGTTGTATTATTTTTATTTTCATCAATACTTATGCCAAGATAATCCATTTCACTGCATATCATTTTCCTTACAGTATTCGAATTTTCTCCAATTCCTCCGGTAAATACGATAGCATCTAGGCCGTTCATAGCAGCAGCGTAGGAGCCTATATATTTCTTGCATTGATAAGCAAACATGTCAAGAGCAAGTTTTGCTCGCTCATTGCCGTTATCTGCAGCTTCCTCCAAATCTCTAAAGTCGCTACTTACCCCTGAAATTCCATAAACGCCGCATTCTTTATTCAAGTAGTCGTTTACTTCATCCGGAGAGAGCCCTTCCTTTTCCATTATAAACGGTACAATTGCGGGATCTATACTGCCGCAACGAGTTCCCATTATAACGCCCTCTAAGGGAGTAAAGCCCATGCTGTTGTCAATTGATTTACCATTTTTTATGGCTGTTATACTTGAACCATTGCCAAGGTGCAGCGTTATAATCTTTAAATTCACAAGAGGTTTACCTAGTATTTTCGCGGCTTCCCCCGCTACAAAGCAGTGAGATGTTCCATGAAAACCATATCTTCTTATAGCGTATTTTTCATACATCTTATAAGGAAGGCCATACATATAGGCATACTTGGGCATTGTTTGATGAAAAGCCGTGTCAAACACGCCTACCATGGGAATGTCAGGTAACATTTCACGCACCGCTTCAATACCGATGATATTTGGGGGGTTGTGTAGCGGAGCTATTTCAATGCACTCATTTAAAACTTCCATAACATCCGAATTAATTATTACTGAACCCGAAAATTTCTCTGCACCATGCACAACGCGATGACCAACTGCTGATATTTCGCAAAGATCATTGATAACACCATAATCTTTATTTATCAATGCATCCAGCATTAACTTTACTGCAACTTTATGGTCTGGAATATTCTCCTCTATTTTCACAGTTTCTTTTCCTTGCGGAGTATGTTTGAGCATTCCGCTTTCAAGGCCTATTCTTTCGACTAAACCTTTTGCAAGAACAGAATTGTCCTCCATATTAAACAGCTGATATTTTAGCGATGAACTTCCGCAGTTAATAACAAGAATTTTCAATTTAATTGTCTCCTCCTTTTGTGCTTTCAAATTACTGAGTCGCCTGCAGGCATGTTATTGCAACCACATTTACTATATCATCAGCATTGCAGCCTCTTGATAAATCGTTTATAGGGGCAGCCAATCCTTGGCTTATCGGTCCTATAGCAGTAGCTTTGGCAAGTCTTTGCACTAGTTTATATCCTATATTACCCGCATTAAGATCAGGGAATATTAGAACATTTGCCCTACCTGCCACTTGGCTGTCGGGTGCTTTTAACTTGGCAACTTGCGGAACTAAAGCGGCATCCGCTTGAAGCTCTCCATCTGCAAGAAGGTCAGGAGCTTGTTGCTTAAGTATCTTTGTAGCCTCTACAACTTTATCTACCAATTCATTTTGTGCGCTTCCTTTTGTAGAAAATGACAGCATTGCTATACGCGGCTCATCTTCCATTAGAGATTTCCATGTATTGGCAGTGGAAATAGCAATGCTTGCCAACTGTTCTGAATCAGGATTTGGATTTATTGCACAATCTGCAAAAAGAATATGGCCTGCTGAGCCTAACTCACAATTTGGCACTATCATCATAAAGGCGCTAGATACCACACTGATGCCGGGTGCAGTTTTAACTATTTGAAATGCCGGCCTGAAAATATCTGATGTGGCTGTTATAGCTCCCCCTACCATTCCGTCAACATCACCATTTTTAACCATTAAAACTCCATACCATATAGGATCTTCTACCAGTTCTCTCGCCTTATCCAAAGTCATGCCTTTGTTTTTACGCAATTCATACAATAGATTTGCATACTCTTCGGATTTAGGCGATGTTTTAGGATTGAGAATTTGAACTCCCAAGGATTCCAGCTTACTTGAAGCTTCTAAATTTTCCTTTTCTGCTAGTACCACAACCTTTGCAATTTTTTCTCTTGCAATAATTTCTGCTGCACTAATGACCCTTTCATCGCTTCCTTCAGGTAGCACTATTGTCTTTTGTGAAGCTTTTGCCCGCTCCCTTATCTTTTTAATAAAATCCATACTAAATACTCCTCCCTTTATCTATCACTTAAATATTTTTAATATATTTTTAGCTTTGCGGTCTCATAAAACCTTGTTAATTATAACACAATATCTGCGGAAAGTTTAAGCAAAGTTCTAATACCTGGCAATAAAAATGTGTTCAACTTTAGTAATTGTTCTATAGCAAAACTGAAATTTCCTTCTTAAAAGTTTTTTATTTTTGTTATATAATAAACAAAAGTAATTATGAGGAGCGTAGCCAATTGAATGTTGTTGGAATCGTGTCAGAATATAACCCTTTTCACAATGGTCACTTATATCAATTAGACATGATTAAAAAATCCCTGAGGCCAGATGCTATAATAACTGTCATGAGCGGAAACTTCGTGCAGCGCGGACAGCCAGCTGTCTTTGACAAATGGGCACGGGCCGAAATGGCTCTTGCTCAAGGAATAGATCTCGTAATTGAGCTGCCTGTTTGTTTTTCGACTGCAACAGCCGAAATTTTTGCAGAAAGTGCCGTAAGATTGCTGCAAAGCTGCAAAATTGTAAATACATTAAGTTTTGGTGTTGAAGATTGTGATACTAAAAAATTAGTACAGTTAGGAGAAACTCTATCCGCAGAACCTAAACTTTTTAAACAATTTATAAATGAATATCTCAAAAGCGGTTTATCGTTTCCGGCAGCTAGAGAAAAGGCATTGATAAAATATGCTTTAGCAGAAGATTTGAATCTAGACATAGATTCAGCGTCCATGCTACTTAAAAAACCAAATTATATTTTGGCAATAGAGTATATAAAAGCTATTAATAAGCTTAGAGCGGATTTTTCAATCTTTCCTGTTGCAAGAAAAGGTTCGGATTATAACAATAAAAGCCTTACAGGAAAATATTCCAGTGCATCAGCTATAAGAGAAGCCCTATCAAAGGAAACCGCTTTTTTGACAAGTGAAATTGCAGAAAGCCTTCCTGCTTCTACGGTTGAAATTATAGAGCGAGAAATAAAATCAGGTCGTTCTCCTGTTTTTTTAAGCGACTTTGAAGATATTATTTTTTATAACTTGCGGAGAATGACTGCAAAAGAACTCAAAAATTATTTCGATGTTGAAGAAGGCCTTGAAAATAGAATAAAAAAAGCTGCCAAAGTTTGCGGAAATCTTAAGCAGCTTATTTTACAAATAAGGTCGAAACGTTATCCATTAACTCGCATTCAAAGAATACTTATTCACTCAATGTTGGATATTCATCAAAGCATGGTTTCAAAGCGATCCCCGGAATATCTAAGGATACTCGGATTTACTTCAAAAGGTGCTCACTTGCTAAAAGATATAAAAGCAAAGGCTGCACTGCCTATAATTACCTGTGCATCTGAGTATAAGAAACTAAACCCTTTGGCAAGAGCAATGTTCGAAAAAGACATACTTGCAACGGATATTTATGTTCTGGCCCACGAGAATGCTTCATTTAGAAAAGCAGCCTCCGACTTTTCTAGAAAAGTTATCTACTTTAATTCTTTTAGGTAATTTAGCATATCATCAAGGGTGCTTACTGGGACAATTTCTATATCCAAGCCTTTTGCCGCCTTTTTTGCATCTTCTGCATTATTTACAGGAACAAAGAATATCTGTGCTCCATCCCGGGCGGCTGCTCGCACTTTTTGTTTTGCGCCGCCTATTTCACCAATCTGCTCGTCAAGACTTATAGTGCCTGTCCCAGCAATTTTTTTGCCCTTCGTCAGATCTTCTTTCGAAAGTTGGTTTAGAATTTCAAGTGTCAGCATACTACCGGCAGAAGGCCCGCCAATATCACCCGTATCAATTTCTATCTTCAGTGGCAAATTTGGTTTCCAATTTAGCGTAGTTATATATATACCCACTATGGCTTTCCCTTTTTCTGTCTTGCTCTCAATTGTGGGTATAGAAACGGTTATAGTCTTGCCTTCTCTTACAATTTCGAATTTAACTATATCGCCGACTTTATGGCTTGAAACCTTTTTTACAACCTCATCGGCTAAATTTACCTTTTCGCCATCCACCTTTATTATTACGTCTTGGGGCATTAATTTTCCATTTGCTGGACTTTCTGGCATTATTTCTACTACTTGGGCTCCGTCGCCTAAAATCTGAGGGTTATAACCTGCTTTCCTAAGTGCTACCACTTCTGCTATTTTTTGGCTTTCTTCCATCCATCTTTTCATATATTCCATATACTGATTAATATCCCAGCCAGCAGGTATTACATCTTCTTTTCTTTCAATATCAGTGTAAGGGTCTATTGCAGCATATATAAAAAGTGGTATATTGAGAGTTCTGCTTGATACTGCTGTTAAAAAAATAGAGCCTTCTTTGTGCTTTATTCCATTTTCAACAGTTACGATTTCTTTCAAATCAACAGTTATTCCCGGCGCCATTATTGTATAATTCTGAGCTAAATAGTAATTTATACCTAATAGTATTACAATTAACGCCAAAAATTGCAGTAGCTTTTTTTTATGCTTGCCAGACATTGTCCTACCTTCTTTTCTGATTGTATTATTAAATATTACTAACAAATTATTTTGCTTTATTTAATTCGTCTCTTCCTCTTTTTAATGTTTCAAGCAATTCTTCAAGATATTTTTGTGCATTTTCTAATACTTCATCAGCATATTCATTGGCACCGGTACGCAAATCGCGAGCAGTCTGCTTAGTATAAGCTAAGATTTGTTCGGATTTTTCTCTGGCAAGTCTGGTTATTTCATTTTCATCTACCATTTTTTCAATTGTTGTTTCAGCTTCTTTTACTATTAAGTCTCCTTGCTGTTTCGCTTCAGACAAAATTCGCTGCTCTTCTTCAAGCACTCTTTTAGCATCTTTTAGATCTTCGGGTATATTGCGCACAATTTCATCGATCAAGTTTAATGCCTGTTCTTTATTTATTATTACCTTATTAGAGAATGGAACTTTTGGACTATCCATTATTAAATTCTGAAGCTGCTCTATAGCTTGAAAACATTTCATGGAAAAACCCCCTTCAAGGTTTTTACTTTTTATTGTCAATTTTAAATTTATCCTTTAAGCGTTTTTCAACTAATGGCGGCACAACAGTTGCTACACATCCGCCAAAACTTGCAACTTCTTTTACAACACTTGAACTTAAATATGAATATTTGCTGCTTGTCATAATAAAAATCGTCTCTATGTGTTCATCTAATTTCTTATTCATAAGAGCCATTTGAAGCTCATATTCAAAATCAGAAACAGCCCTAAGCCCCTTTACTATTACATCTGCTTTTTTTAGTCTTGCAAAATCTATTAGCAAACCGGAAAAAGTGTCAATTTCAACGTTCGGCATGTTCTTTACTGATTCCTGAATCATCTCAATTCTTTCTTCGACAGTAAAAAGCGGCGTTTTTCTTGGGTTTGACAGCACTGCTACGATTAATCTGTCAAATAATTTTGCGCTTCTTTCTATTATGTCAACATGGCCATATGTAATTGGGTCAAAACTTCCTGGGTATATACCTATTTTCAATTCTGTCACTCCCTAATCAAAAATGTCAGCATTGACTTGCCATATTTTTTGCGTTTATAGCATAAAAAACCATCAGTATTAAATAGTTCGTCTTCTGCGTGTTGAATCACTATGATGGATTTTAGCGGCTCAAAATCTCGTAAGATCGTTAATATTGGTTCTATTTTGTTTTTCGAATAAGGGGGATCCATGAATATTATGTCAAATTCTTCGCCTTGCTTTAGCAGATTTTTTAGGGCAGACTCTGCATCATCCCTAATTATCCTGGATTTTTCGGTAAGAGCTAGATTCTCAAGATTTTGTTTAATTATCGAGCAAGCCTCAAGGGATTTTTCAACAAAAATCGCACTTTCTGATCCACGACTTAGTGCCTCAATTCCTACTGCTCCGGTTCCTGCAAACAAGTCTAAAAAACGACTTCCCGCAATCTTGCCGCCCAATATATCAAATAACGCTTCTCTTACAATATCCGCTGTAGGTCTTGTATTTTTCCCTTTTAGCGATTTAATCTTTCTTCCTTTATGCATGCCGCCAATAACTCTCACTCTTTAAGCACCTCAGACCTCTTTAAGCATTATTCTAACACATTATTTAATGATTTAAAACAAAATATTAGTTAATTGCATCCTTTGCCTTATTTTCGAGTAATTCCTTGAGATTTTTATATTCTGGGAGCTGAAGATAATTTTTCTGCAATATTTCGCTAGCTAATTTTTGAGTAGTTTCAAGGATATCTGTGTTTTCAACAAAGCTTGCAAACTTGAACTCAAAAAATCCATGTTGTCTTATGCCTAAAAATTCTCCGGGTCCTCTCATTTCCAAATCTTTTTGCGAAATTTCAAAGCCATCTTGACATTTCATTAAAAACTTCAACCTCGTTAGAGCCTCAGGTTGGCTAGAGGCAGTCATTAAAATGCAATAAGATTTCAATAAGCTTCTACCAACTCGACCGCGCAATTGATGAAGCTGGGCTAAACCAAATCTTTCTGCATTTTCTACAATAATAAGTGTAGCATCAGGAACGTCTATCCCTACCTCTACAACTGTAGTTGCTACAAGGGCTTGAATTTCCTTTCTTAAAAAGCGGCCTAATATCTCATCTTTTTCGTCTTGTTTCATTTTACCATGGAGAATTCCTATCTTTAGGCTTGGATAATTTTCTTTTAACCAAGCTGCATGTTCCTCTACATTTGCCACATCCAGTTCATTTTCTTCCACTGCAGGACATACAACATAAACCAAATGGCCTTTTTTTATTTCTAAAGCCGCAAAATCATATACCTTTTTTCTCATAGAATCTCGGACTACATAAGTATCGACCTTTTGCCTGCCTTTTGGGAGAGTGTCTATAATAGAAATGTCCAGATCTCCATAAAGCGCCATAGCAGCAGTACGCGGTATAGGAGTTGCGCTCATAACTATTACATCCGGAGAATAACCTTTTTTCACCAAATTCTCCCTTTGTTTTACTCCAAATCTATGCTGTTCATCTGTAATGATCATTCCTAATTTTTTAAACATCACATCTTCTTCTAAAATAGCATGTGTACCCACTAAAACATCTATACTACCGTTTTTAAGTTGCGATAAAATCTTTTTTCTCTCCTTGCCGGCAAGCCCTCCTTTTAATATTTCAACATTTACTCCATGAGGCTTGAGAAACTTTTTCAATGTATTATAATGCTGATCGGCTAAAATCTCAGTAGGAGCCATCATTGCGCCTTGAAGACCATTTTTTGCCGCAAGATACAAAGCCGCACATGCTATGATAGTTTTTCCTGAGCCTACATCTCCTTGCACCAGTCTGCTCATAACATTTTTGCTTCGCAAATCTTCCACTATCTCTTCTAAAACCTTTTTTTGGCCGGATGTAAGTGAAAAAGGAAGGGATGATAAGAAAGGTGTTAATTCAAGGTTCTTATACATATTTTTGCGCTTTTCAGCTTTTACGCAGTATCTGGATAAACCGGCAGATAGTTGAAACAACAGCAATTCCTCAAAAACAAATCTTTGTCTTGCCTTCTCAAGCATATTAAAGCTTTGTGGAAAATGTATGTTTTTTATAGCTTCTTTAAGGGAAAGTAAATTATATTCTTTGATAATATCTTCAGGCAATGTATCCTCTATACTCGATACAACTTCCAATGCATTTTTTACGATGCTTCTTAAAAAATTTTGGGATACACCTTTGGTCAAAGGATAGATAGGGCGAATTTTTTCAAGTTTTTCGCCCCGTTTTATTTCTTCAAACTTTATCCATTCAGGAGCAGAAATTTCATAGGTTCCGAAATTTTTTCTTATTTTTCCTATAAGTATTAGCTTTTGATGAGGGTAAAAGCTTCTTTCAATAAACGGCTGATTAAAAAACACAGCATAGCCTTTATTTTGGCCATCACTAACCGGCACTTTTGTAATGTAAAGGCCGGAGTTTGTTTTTGTAGTTGCAGCTCTTCCTGTTACAACACAGGGAAAGGCTCCTGTTTTATCTTCTGCTCCCTGTTTAAACGTTAGTGGTGACATATCCAGGTAATCCCTGGGAAAATAAAACAGCACATCTTTAATGGTATATATGTCTAGCTTAGAAAGTTGTTTTGCCCGCGCAGGACCAACACCTTTAATATTCTGAACATTAGAGTTTAAATCCAATCAATCACACCCTTATTCCAGAGAAACAATGTAATAATATAGGCTTTGGCCTCCAAAATAGTATTCCACATCAAAATCCTTATACTTTTCTGTTAAAGCTTCTACTGCCTCTTTTACCGAATCTTCGCTTACATCATCGCCATAATAGATTGTAATTATCCCGCCGATTGCACCTTCGGCCATTTTATCTACAAGATCCAGCAAAACCTTCTCCTTGTTATCTCCAATAACGACTATATCATCTTCCTTTATCCCGATAATATCCCCTTTTTTTATCTTGATTCCGTCCCATGATGTATCTCTGACTGCATAAGTAACTTCACCGGAAATTACGTTTTGAATATTTCTTTCCATATTCGAAATGTTTTCTTGTACTGAAAAATCAGGATTAAAAGCCAACAGCGCCGCAATACCCTGCGGAATTGATTTGGTAGGAACAACATACACGTTTTTAGTTGAAATGCTCTTTGCTTGCTGGGCAGTCAATATTATGTTCTTATTGTTTGGTAAAATAATTGCGTCTTCATAACTACTATTTTCTATAGCGGAAAGTATATCTTCTGTACTAGGATTCATAGATTGGCCGCCTTCGATTATATCGGCGCCCATGCTTTTGAAGATCTCATTTAAACCTTTGCCTTGAGATACCGCGATTACGCCTACTTTTTTCTTTGATGTCGTTTCCTTATTCTCAGAAATCTTGATATCAGCTTTATTTTCTTCTACTACTTCATTATTGATAATCTCATTATGCTGTATTTTCATATTATCAATTTTAATTTTTGATAGTTCTCCTCTTTTTAATGCAGCATTTAAGACCCTATCTGGATTATTAGTATGGATATGTATCTTCACGAGGTCACCCATGCCGGTTACTATCATAGAATCTCCTATGCCATCCAATTCTTGTTTTAGTGAATTTATATCTATTTCTTTTCCGATTATAAGTAGCTCTGTACAATAAATATATTTTATTTCTTGAGGAATTTTTTCACTTTCGTAAGCAGTTTTATATGAAGACTCATAATTCTTTTCCTTAAGGGACGCAACATCTAAATTTGGATTTTTTATTGCCTCAAGAAAGCCTTTCATTAAGAATATAAGACCTTTTCCTCCGGCATCTACTACATTTGCTTCCTTAAGGACTTTTAACATGTCTGGTGTTTTTTCAAGGACTTTCTCGCCATATTTTATAGTGTTTTCAAGCACGGTTTCCAAATCTTCATACCGTCTTGCTTCCATAATCATTTTGTCAGCAGTTTCTCGAGCTACCGTAAGGATCGTTCCCTCCACCGGTCTCATTACTGCCCGATATGCCGCATCAACTCCATTTTTATATGCCGTGGCAAGTTCATAAGGGGTAATGCTTTTCTTATTGGAAGGAATGCCCTGGGCAAAGCCCCTAAAGAGCTGAGAAAGAATAACTCCGGAATTGCCCCTTCCTCCCATCAATGAACCCCATGCCAAGGCGTCAGCGATCTTTTTTAGATCATTTGATGACACTTTTTCCAATTCTCTTACTGCCTGGTCCATTGTCAGGGACATATTCGTTCCCGTATCTCCGTCAGGCACAGGAAATACATTTAGTGCATCTACATTTTTCTTATTTTGCCTTAAAACAAAAGCTGCATTTATTATAGCTTTTCTTAGCAAATTGCCATCGATTTTTTTAATAGCCAATGCTACAACCTCCCCGTACCTTACTTTGTTCTGACGCCGTGAACTATTACATTAATTTTGTCAGGCTCAAATCCCAAGAAGTTTTCCAATGTGAAACTTACTTTTTCAATAACGTTATTTGCAACTTCATGGATTTTTATGCCATATTGTACTACCACATGTAAATCGATAATTAGCAAATCTCCTTCAAGCCTTACTTCTACGCCTTTGTGCAGATTTTCTCTTCCTAAAAGTTCAGTCAGGCCATCGCTCATTTTTCTGGAAACCATGCCTACTAAACCATAACATTCAACAGCCGCATTGCCGGCAAGCACAGCTATAACATCTTTGGATATTTCTATTTCTCCCAATGAAGTCTTTATTATATTTTTCAAGATTGCCTCCCTCCAAGCATTATAAATACTTTAGATTTATTATAATATATTTTATAGGTTTTTCATAATCCATTAAAAGCAAAACCATTGAAAGACATTTTTATTGCAGTGCTGTTTTTTATATGATACAATACTTTTGGCGTATTTAATCATACCATGACCATGCTAATTTTTAAAAAAATATATGGAGCGTGGATTGTCAAAAGATAATAGGGAGGTGTAGTAATGGCAAAATGTGAGATTTGTGGCAAAGCCCCAAGGAGAGGTATACAGCTTAGCCATTCTCATAGAAAGTCAAAACGCACATGGGCTCCGAATATTTTCCGAGTAAAAGCTGATTTAAATGGCCGCATAAAAAGGATAAATGTATGCAGCAGCTGCTTACGCTCCGGAAAAGTAAAAAGAGCCAAATAAAGAATCAGCGTGCCGGTAAAGCACGCTTCTTTATTTTGTCAAATATTATTGTTTTTTAACTTTCTTATCGTTTCTGCAGGGCAATGAGATTGGTAAATAGCAGAACCTGCTACTAATATATCCGCTCCGGCTTTTGCTATATCCGATGCGTTATCCTCATTGATCCCACCATCAACTTCTATTAAGACATCTGCGTTCTTTTGTCTAATCATCTTTTTTAAATCCATTATTTTTTCCATCATTGCAGGAATAAATTTTTGTCCACCAAACCCAGGGTTAACGCTCATTATCAGCACCATATAAATATCATTTATTACATATTCCAGGCTCGAAATAGGAGTCGACGGATTTAGAGCAACTCCTGCTTTCATTCCCTTATCCTTTATATAACCTAATACCCTATGCAAGTGAACCGTTGCCTCTTCGTGAACCGTAATAATGTCTGCTCCTGCCTTAGCAAATTCATCAATATATCTTTCGGGGTTTTCGATCATTAGATGAACATCAAAGGGCAGATTAGTTTTTCCTTTAAGACATGATATAACTGGGGGGCCAATTGTTATATTTGGCACAAAATGTCCATCCATTACATCTATATGTAACAGATCAGCTCCACCGTCTTCTACTTTTTTTATATCTTCTAATAAGCAACTAAAATCTGCAGATAAAATTGAAGGTGCAATTTTTGTCATAAACCATCAAGCCGTTACAGAAAACTTATAAAACTTTATAAGGTATTTCAAAACTCTACAAAGTTTATGTTTCCTTCCTTGTTCATCGCACCCACTTTCGATTAACCCT